>CAINDV010001311.1 GCA_903847485.1 uncultured Verrucomicrobiota bacterium | reverse complement strand
GCCCAAGGCCGACGTGCCCAAGGCCGACGTGCCCAAGGCCGACGTGCCCAAGGCCGACGTGCCTAAGGCCGACGTGCCTAAGGCACCGCCAGCCCCCGCCGCCGAAACCGCTGTCGCGCCACTTTTCCCCAGTGGCACATCCGTTGCTTCCTTGACGCCACCGATGAATGTGGCGCTGGACATGAACAAAACTGCCGGGCCGGAAGAGCAAAATTTGCCTTCGATGCCGGCGACCGTGCAATTGGTGGCAGAAAAGGCCGCCGCGCGCGGTGTTTCCGCCAGCCACACCAGCCAGGTCGGCGATTCCGCCAACTTTCTCGCCTCAGCGGCCCAGCCCGCTAATGCCTCCGTGGCGACGGCGGAGAAAGTGATGCCCAGCGCGCCGGTGGACCCGACGGCGAAGATCGTGGCGCTGATGGCCAGCGCCGTGGTGCGGCTCCGCCAGACCGGCGCGGATGATTTTGAAGTGGCGATCCAGCCGGACCCGAACACGGAGATACTGCTGCGGGTGTCGCTGCAAGGCAATGGTGCCGAGATTCAAGCCGAATTGCGCCGGGGCGACAGTGCGGCTTTCGCGGCGCGCTGGCAGGAATTGCAGGAGCGGCTGGCGCAACAGGGCGTGAAGCTCGCGGCGCTGGCGGCGAACGCTGACCAAGCGGGAAGTCTTGGCCGCGACGCCGGATTCTCTTCGCCGCAGCATCAGTCGGAAGCTGAGCAGGACGCCGCTCCGTTCGGTTACGCCGAAACGACTACCAACAACAACAACACCTCCCGCCCCACAGTAGCCCATCCGGGCACCGCGCGCGGCTGGGAAACCTGGGCCTGATTTTATGTCAACCACCGCCATCTCCTCTGTTTCCTCCGCCACTGGAACGAACGTTAGCACCGTCGCCAGCCGGCTGCCGGTGCAGACGCTCGGCCAAGATGATTTTCTCAAACTGCTCGTGGCGCAACTTAGCGCCCAGGATCCGATGAATCCGCAGAAGGACACCGAGTTCATCGCCCAGATGGCGCAGTTCAGCGCGTTGGAACAGACGCGCTCGATGCAATCGGACATCGCCGGCCTGCGCAGCGAGCAGCAGTTCTTACAGGCTAATGGCATGATCGGCCGCACGGTGTCTTTGCAGGACAGCTCTGGCGCGACCATCACCGGAGTGGTCAGCGGGCTAAGTCTGGCCACCGGAACGCCCCAAATCATGGTCAACGGAAAAGCTTACGCTCTGAGTAGTCTGCTCGGAGTAACGGCACCGCCCGCCTCCAACTAACCCTATAACCTATGTTTCGCGCGCTCACTTTCGACTAACCCTAAAACCTAAGTTTCGTTCCCTCGCCTTTAACTAAACAAACTAAACCTATGATTCAATCCTTAAACACTGGCGTCACCGGCCTGCATCAGTTTCAACAACGCATTGACGTTATCGGCAATAACATCGCCAATGTCAGTACCGTGGGCTACAAAGGTGCCCGCGCAACCTCATCCGATTCCTTCAGTGATACGCTCGGCAACGCCGTCCAGGTGGGCCGGGGGGCGACCACCGCAGGCGTCAGTTCCGTCTTCACGCAGGGCGACCTGACACAGACGGGCGCGCCCGCCGACATGGCGATTGACGGCGAGGGCTTCTTCACTGTCAAGGACACCACCACCGGCACGATCTACGCCACCCGCGACGGCTCGTTCACGAGAACCTCCGATGGCTACTTGGTCACGAGCGGCGGCTTGCGACTACAGGGCTTCTCCGACGCGGCGCTGACCACGCGCGGCGACGTCAAGCTCGACGCCACCGGCGCGGTGGGAGCGGCGGCCGGGGCGGCGGTGGCTTCGTATTCCATCGATAAGCAGGGCAAAGTGCAGGTGGCGCTGGACGATGGCTCGGCCGTCTTCACACGCGGCCAGGTATTGCTACAGAATTTCACCACGCCGCAGGCGCTGGCGAAGGAAGGCAACAACCTTTACTCGAATCTGGCCGCCGCCGGCCCCTTGGCGCAGACGGGTGCCCCCGCTGCTGGTGGGCTGGGCGAAATCGCGTCTCGCTATCTCGAATTGTCGAATGTGGATCTGACCAGCGAGTTCGCCAATCTCATCGTCGCGCAACGCGGCTTCCAGGCTAACTCCAAGATCATTACCACCAGCGACGAGTTGCTCCAGGAGATCATCAACCTGAAGCGCTGATTACTGTTATGGCTGTCAATCGCATGGACGCTGGCAAAGGCGAAGGCGAAAAGCGCCCGGAGCCTTCGCCCGTCAGCGAGGCACCGAAGTCGGCCGCGAAGTCGGACTTCAAGGCCTGGCTGCCGCTGATCGGGGCGGTTGTGCTCCTGCCCGTGGTGGCGTATGGCGTGACCACTTTCATCCTCCTGCCGAAGCTGCAAAAAGGCCTCGGCATCACGCCCCCGGCCAGCACGTCGTCCGCCCACGGTGCCCCCGCTGCGAGCGGTCACGGAGGGGCGGCGGCCACCCCGGAGCCTAGCCCCGGCGGTAAGCTGCAGGTGCCGCTCAGCAAGATGATCGTGAACGTGTCCGGCACCATGGGGTCGCGCTTTTTGATGGTCAGCCTCATCATGGTCAGCACCAAAGAGGATTTCCCGGCCATCGTGAAGGCGAACGAGGCCCAACTGAAAGACACGGCGGGCGGCATTCTCGGCACCAAGACCATCCCGGACTTGGAGAAGCCCGGTGCCCGCAACATCGTCCGCAGCGAACTCATCACCGCGTTCAATCACGTCCTCGGCGGGGCGACGGTGCAGGAGGTTTATTTCACGGATTTCGCCATCCAGTAGGCGGGCGTGCCTATGACTGTTTCCAACGATCCTCTGGCCAGCGGCGGGGATGTCCTCTCCCAAAATGAGGTCGAGCGGCTGCTCTCGCAGGTGCAGGAGCTGGAGACCACTACCACAGTTTTCAGTCATGTGGGCGGCCGCACGCAGCACAAGGCGGAAGACATCCAGCCGTTTGACTTCCGCCAGCCGGCGTTCCTCGCGCCCAGTGAGATGCGCAAGATCCGGCTCCGCTACGAGGACTTCATCCGGGCGCTGGCCGCCAATCTTTCCATCTACCTGCGCGTCGAGTTCGGGCTGCGGATGTCCAAGCTCCAGACCATCAGCTATCAGAAGTTGGCGGAGAGCCTGCCCAATCCCACGCACCTGACGCTCTTCAAGGCCGAGCCGCTCAAGGGCATCTGCCTGCTGGACCTGCCGCCTAAACTCGGCTTGACCATCGTGGATCGCCTCCTCGGCGGCCCGGGCCATTCGGTCAACGGCGACCGCGACCTGAGCGACATCGAGAGTGCGCTGCTCGACGAGGTCATCATGCTCATCCTCAACGACTGGTGCAACCAGTGGCAGAAGCTCCAGGAACTTCGCCCCGCCATGTTGGGCCACGAAACCACGCCGCGCTTCCTGCACACGTCGGCCCACGACACCGTGATGCTGGTGCTCTCCATGGAAGCCACGCTCGGTGACTGCATTGAGCAAGTGCAGATGGCCTTCCCGTATTTCACCATTGAGCCGCTGGTGCGCCAGCTCGCGTCCCTGACCGCGCCGGAGAAGGAAGCCGGGACCGGGGCCAGGGCCAGCGGCAAGCCGCGGTGGAGCAGCGACTTCAATGACATCCCAGTGGGCGTGAACGCCGAGTGGCAAGGTCTGGAACTTACTGTGCGCGCTCTCTCCATGCTGAAACCGGGCGACGTGCTGATGCTGGAGCCGGAGTGCTTCGACCAAGTGCGGGTGAGTTACGCCCGCACCCCCAAGTTCCATGGACGCCTCGGCACTCGCTCGCAGAAGTGGGCCGTGGAACTGACCGCCGCCATTCCCTCTTGAACTCCGCCTTGAACCTATGAGCATGTTGTCCGAAATCCCACCCAACCTGGGGGTGTTGCTCGACGTACCGGTGAACCTGACGGTCGAACTGGGCAGTTGCCAGATGGCCATGCGCGACGTGCTGCAACTGACCGTCGGCTCCGTGCTGCAACTAGACAAGCTGGCCAGCGCGCCGGTCGAGTTGTTCGTCAACCGCAAGCTCATCGCCCGCGGCGAGGTCGTCGTAGTCGAAGATCGCTTCGGCATCAAAGTCACGGAAATCGTCGGCAACGCCATACTCCCGTGAACGCCGCCCGGCCAGGAAAGGAAGAAGGAGGAAGGATGAAGGATGAAATGGTTCCTTCAACCGCCGGCTTTCATCTGAGCCGCTTTCAAAATTTTCAGCACGGGGAAGGAAATCCGAAATCCAAAATCCGAAATCCGAAAGAAACCCGAAGCCCGAAATCCGAAATCCGAAGCGAACATGCTTTGCAGTGGAAGGCTGCGCGATGCGGTTTCGGATTTCGGATTTCTGATTTCCTTCGGATTTCGGATTTCGGATTTCGGATTTGTCTCCCACCCCTCGCCTCCTTTCTAACCCTTCTCCTAACCACCGCCCTCTCCGCCACGGCGGCGGCGGCCACCAACGCGGTGCCGGTCGCGCCAGGCGTGCCGGAGGTGACCTTCTCGCTGCTGCGGATTTTTGGCGCGTTGCTGCTGGTGCTGGCGATGTTCTTCGGCGGCGTCTGGCTGTTTCGCAACTGGCAGCGCGTGGCCCGGCCCGGCGGCCGGCCAGCCAAACTTCAGGTGCTGGAGATGCGCTCGCTCGGCAACCGGAGCACCTTGTTCGTCGTGGGCTACGAGCAACAGCGGTTGCTGCTCGCCTCCTCGCCGACCGGCATCACTTTGCTGGACCGCCTCCCCGCCGCCACCGCCGCCGAGGCGGAAGCGGTCGCCGCTCCGGTTTCCTTCGCCGAGACGCTGCGCAAACTCCTGCCCTTGCGATGAACTCTCCCCGCCCAACCAACGGTGACGAAGGCGCGGTCAGCAGCGTAGGACAGGCGTCACGCCTGTCCCCATCTTCATTCCTTTGCCTTGATGGAAATTGGACGTCTCCTGCTCTCAGCATCCGCTCCGGAGAATTGCCGCGGGACGATGCCAGAGACAGGCGCAACGCCTGTCCTACGCTTTGTGAGTTTTTGAGTTTCGGCTTGCCGGCCTGGCTCCGTCGGGTATGTCCGTGCAGTGCCGTCCTTGTCATGGCGTTGCTGTTCTTGGCGGTGGGCGCGGCGCAGGCCCAGACCGGCGGTGCCAATCCGCTGCCGTTTCGCGTCACGATTGACGGCAGCAACCAGCCCCAAGACCTGGACGTCGGCATCAAGATTCTCGCCGCGATCACGCTGCTCTCGCTGGCACCTTCGCTGATCCTGCTGATGACCTGCTTCACCCGCATCATCATCGTGCTCTCGTTTGTCCGCACTGCGCTGCAATTGCAAGGCGCACCGGCCAACCAGATCATCGTGGGCCTCGCGATGTTCATGACGTTCTTCATCATGGCTCCGACCTGGGAAATCATCCAGCGCGACGCCGTGGCACCCTATCAGGCCAAGCAGATCACCAGCGAGCAAGCTTTGGAACGGGCGACGGTGCCGATTCGCAGTTTCATGCTCAAGCAGGCCCGCGCAAAGGATGTGGAACTCTTCGTGGGGCTGGCTCGTATGGCACCGACGCAGCCGGATAAGTTGCCGCTGAAAGTCGTCGTACCCGGCTTCATCATCAGCGAACTCCGCACCTCCTTTCAAATGGGTTTCCTGCTGCTGGTGCCGTTCATCCTGATTGATCTGGTGGTGGCGGTCGTGCTGATGAGCATGGGCATGATGATGATGCCGCCGGCGACCATCGCCCTGCCGCTGAAGATTCTCCTGTTCGTCCTCGCCGACGGCTGGGGATTGGTCGTCCGCTCGATCGTTCAAAGCTTCGGCTCGTGAAAGAAAGAATATGAAGTGTGAAAGCAGAAGTATGAAGGCGGGTACCGGAACTGCTGCCGTTTCATCATTCACCAGAACCAATTTCAAAACCCGAGTTCCGGTAGGGCGACGCTCCCGCGGGGCCTCCGAACCCAGTCAAGCGCCGACTCGGCAGGAGCCTCGCCCTACCCGGACGTGTTTTTTGAAAGCGGCTCATCATTCAACTTTTGCCCCTCACTATGAATCCAGAATTTGCCATTGAACTGCTGAAGAACCTGATGTTCCAGTCAGCCGCCATTTCGCTGCCGTTCCTCCTCACCGCCATGCTGATCGGCCTGGCGGTCAGCCTGTTTCAAGCCGTCACGAGCATCAATGAGCAGACGTTGACGTTCGTGCCCAAGGCGTTGGGAATACTGGGGCTGTTGATATTGATGCTGCCGTGGCTGGTGCGGACCATGGTGGAATTCACCACGGCGGTCATCGAGAAGATGCCCCAGATGGTTTACTAGTCCGCCGCTGCGCCGCGTCCGGGTGGTGCTCATGGAATTCGCCGCCGTCAACTGGATGCTGGTGTTTGTCCGGGCGAGCGCGTTTCTGCTCGTGCTGCCGATCTTCTCGGCGCCGAACATTCCCCGGCGGGTCCGGCTGGCGCTGGCGGCGCTGCTGGGGTTCCTGATTTCGCCGGGGCTGCCGACGTTCGCCCTGCGGCCGGAGGGTTTCCTGGGGTGGATCGGCTTGTTTGCCGTGGAAGTTATTGCCGGGCTGAGCATCGGGTTTGTCACCCGGATGGTCTTTTATGTCTGCGATTTCGCCGGTCGCCTAATCACCAACGCCATGGGCCTGAGCATGGCGAGCGTGTTCAATCCGATGGCGGGGGAGAGCACGCAGGCACCGGGCATGATCCTATTTTACTTCTCGGCGTCGGTGCTGATGTCACTAGACCTGCACCACTGGGTTTTGGTGGGTTTCCAGAACACCTACACGCTGCTGCCGGTGGGGGCCGCGCACCTAAGCGCGGCTCTGTTTACCAACATCCTCATGCATACGAGCCAGGTATTTGTGGTAGGCGTGCAAATGGCGGCACCGTTGATGGCGGTGTCGTTCATCATCATGCTGGTGTTCGCGATTCTGGGTCGCGCCGTGCCCCAGATGAGCGCCTTTATGGAAAGCTTCGCGGTGCAGGCGCTGGGCGGCATGGTGGTGTTTGCCCTTAGCTTTGACATTCTGGCGCAGCACCTGCTAAACTACCTGCGTCGGCTGCCGGAAGATATGATGCGGGTGGCGAAGTTTCTCGGCCCGATGTGAGGGGTGAAGCGTAAAACGTGAAGCGTGAAGGGATGAAGGCGCAGGGAACCCTCTCATACTTCATCCTTCATCCTTCATACTTTTCCTTCTTCCTTTCATGGTGCCATGAGTGAAGCCGCAGAAAAAACGGAACTGCCAACACAACGGAAGCTCGAGGACGCGCAGAAGCGCGGCCAGATTCCCCGCAGCGCCGAGGTGCAGACCGTGATAGTGTTGGTGGCCGGACTGACGGCCCTGATGTTCTTCGGCGGCGAAACCTGGGGGCTGCTGGCCAGCGCATTCACCACGACGCTCGGGCATCTGCACGACACTCCCATCACCACCTCCTCGCTCCAGGGCTACGCCATCCAAGCCTCGCTGCTGCTGGTACGCTGCGTGGGACCCTTGGTCGTCGCCACCATGATCGGCGGACTGCTCGCCGGTGGCCTGCAAAGCCGCTTTCAGACGGCCTCCGAGGCGCTTCAGGTCAACTGGGAACGCCTCGACCCGGCGGCCGGCCTGCAACGGGTCTTCTCGATGCGCTCGGCTGTCCCCACCGCCATCGCGTTCGTGAAGCTGGCCGTGATCATTCTCCTGACCTACAGCACCGTGGCCGCCGTGCTGGGCGATCCCATTTTTACCAGCACGGTCAGCCTCACCCGCCTGTTGGAGTTCATGGTCGAGGCCTGCGTCAAGATTTTCACCCGCATCCTGCTGGCGCTGGCCGTGATCGCGGCGGCGGATTATGGCTACCAGTGCTGGCAGAACTGGCAGGATATGATGATGACGCACGAGGAAGTGAAGGAAGAGGCCAAGAGTTCGGAAACCAATCCGCAGGTGAAAGCCAGTCGGCAGAAGCTCCTGCGGGCCTCTTTGCGCAAGATGCTGGCGGATGTCCCCACTGCCGATGTCATCGTCACCAACCCTACGCACATCGCCATCGCGCTCCGGTATGACCGTAAAACCATGAAAGCGCCGCGCATGGTTGCCAAAGGCATCCGTCTGAACGCCGCCCGCATCCGGGAAATCGCCCAACGGCATCAGGTGCCCATCCTCGAAAACAAGCCACTGGCCCGGCTGCTCTTCAAATACGGCAAGGTTGGTGGCGAGGTTCCTGCTCAACTCTACGTCGCGGTGGCGGAAGTGCTGGCGTGGGTCTATCGCACGAACCCTTACCGCTACTATGCTGCGGAAAATCGGGCCGAAGCCGGCGGATCGTCCGCAGCCGGTGGGAAAAACGCGCCGGCCTGACCGGCAAACTTTGCTTCCGAGAACTGATGATGATGGCGCTGCGACAGACGAACGGTGAACAGGGCGAAACTCGCCCGGCGCGGGGCGTGGGCGCGGCGAAGGCTGCATCAAGCTTGGCTCGGGCAGGTCAATTGATAACGGAAAGAAATCCGAAATCCGAAATACTGCGCCCAAGCCCCCGGCCTGAGAACGCTTTCCCAGACCACCGGCGGGAGAGCTTTTCGGATTTCAGATTTCAGATTCCCCCCTCCCCTCATGGCCGCTCTGACCACTAACCTCCGCCTCCTGTTCCGCCACGGTGACCTCTGGCTCGTCGCCGGGCTGTTCGGCACGGTGCTGCTGCTCATCCTACCGATCCCGGCGTTCCTACTGGACGCTCTGCTGGCGCTGAGCATCGGGCTGTCGCTGCTCATGCTGCTGGTGATTCTTTATGTCCGGCAGCCGGCGGATTTCACCGGGTTTCCCACGTTGCTCCTCTTCGTCACGCTCTTTCGGCTGTCGCTGAACGTGGCCTCGACGCGCCTGATCCTCCTGGACGGCTACGCGGGACACATCATCGAGGCGTTCGGCAACTTCGTAGTGCGCGGCAACTACGTCGTCGGCCTCGTCATTTTCATGATTCTGGTGCTGATCAACTTCATCGTCATCACCAAGGGCGCGGGCCGCATTGCGGAAGTAGCGGCGCGGTTCACCTTGGATGCCATGCCGGGCAAGCAGATGGCCATTGACGCGGAGTTGAACGCCGGACTTATCAACGAGGCCGAAGCCCGCGCCCGGCGGAAAGCCGTCTCGCAGGAAGCCGACTTCTACGGCGCGATGGACGGCGCGAGCAAGTTCGTCCGTGGCGACGCCATCGCCGCTATTCTAATCACGCTGGTCAACATCGTGGGCGGTTTCGCCATCGGGATCGCGCAGAAGGGCATGAGCGTCACCGAGTCGCTGCAACGGTTCACCATCCTGTCCATCGGCGACGGCCTGGTGTCGCAGATCCCGGCGCTCATCATCTCTACGGCGGCCGGCATCCTCGTCACCCGCGCCGCGTCCAAGAACGACCTCGGCCATGAATTAGGCCGGCAACTCATGTCCTATCCGCGGGCGATGGCAATCTTGGCCGCGATGATGGCGACGTTCGGACTGGTGCCAGGATTGCCCATGCTGCCATTTCTGGTATTGGCCGGGTTGGCCGGGGCGGCGGCGTACACGCTCCATAAACACGGCGTTCCTCTTCAGGAAGGAGCCGAAGTCGCGCGGGCTGGTGCCACCGGTGGGGCCAGCCCAGCCAAGGCGGGCGAAACCGCGGCGGGCAGCACCAGCACCGCGCCCGCCGGCGATAGCCGGGCCATGGACAAATTGGAAACGCTCCTCGCGCTTGATCCGCTCCAGATCGAACTGGGCTACGGCTTGGTGTCGCTGGCCGACAAGCGCAAGGGCGGCGACTTGCTGGACCGCGTCACCGGCGTGCGCCGCACGTTCGCCCAGGAAATCGGCGTGATCGTTCCGCCCATCCGGCTGCGCGACAATCTCCAGCTCGGCCCGAACGAATACCGCTTCGTGCTCAAGGGCAACCCCGTTGCCCAAGGCCAGCTCATGCCCGGCTACTGGCTGGCCATGAACGCCACCAACAGTAAGCTCACCCTCAAAGGCGTGCCCACCGTCGAGCCAGTCTTTGGTTTGCCCGCGACGTGGATTGCCGACGCCGAACGGAAGACCGCCGAAGTCAGCGGCTACACGCTGGTGGACGCCGCCTCCGTGCTGGTCACGCACCTCAGCGAGATGGTCAAGCGCCACTGCCACGCGCTCCTGAGCCGGCAGGACGTGCAGGTGTTGCTGGATAATTTGAAACAGACCCACCCAACCGTGGTGAACGAACTGATCCCGGCGCAGCTCTCCGTCGGCCAGGTGCAGCGCGTCCTGCAAAACCTGCTGGCGGAAGGCATTTCCATCCGCAACCTCGCCGGCATCCTGGAAAAAGTCAGCGACTTCGCCGCTTTTACCAAGAACCCCGACGAGTTGTCCGAGTACGCCCGCCGGGCGCTAGGCGCGCAAATCACCAAGCCCTTCCAAATGCCCAACGGCAGCCTCAGCGCCATCACGCTCGATCCCCGGTTGGAGCAGCAGCTTGCGCAAAATGTCCGGCAGACGCCCAACGAACTCTCCCTCGTGATGGAACCGGGACTCGCCCGCCACGTCCTGCAATGGCTTTCCAAGACCATCCAGCAAATGCTCGCCGCCGGGCAACCGCCGGTGGTGATCTGCTCGCCGCAGTTGCGCCTCGGATTCAAGCGCTTCTTCGAGACGACTTTCGCCGAGCTGGCGGTCCTTTCTTACTCCGAAATCCCGCCCCGCGTGGAAGTGCAAAACGCCGCCGTGATACCGTGTGCCGACTGAGCCTCGCATGACCATGAATCCCGAGGCGGCGGCGCGCGCCCGGGCCAGGAGTTTCTCGTTCGTCGCCCGCGACATCGCCGGGGCGGTGGACGAAATCCGCGCCAAACTCGGATCGGAGGCGGTGATCCTGAACATCCGCCGCCTGCCCGCTCGCGGGCTGCTCAAGCTCTGGCAGCACCCCAAGATCGAAGTGCTCGCCTGCCTGCCCGAAGCGATGGAAGAAGCCCCCGCCGAGCCGGCGGCCCCGGCCTCCTCGCAGATTTCAGAATTCGAAGCTCAAATCTCGAAATTCGAAGCTCAAGCCCCGCCGGTTCCCCAATCTCAAATCCCACCCGCCCCGCCAGCGCGCGCGGCGGTTCCGCAGCACGAAGCCATGCAGCGGTACGCCCGCGCCAGTGCTGCCGCCGCCGGCGAAACCGAGCCAGCGCCTGCGCCTGTCGAGCCGACGCCGCTGCTTGTGGACGCCCCCGAAGCCGCGCGGCATCCCAGCCCCTGGCGTTGCGCGGCGGTGCTGGAACGGTTGGGTTTGACCCCGCTGCATGTCGAACGCGTGCTCGAGCAAATGCAGGAGTTGCACGGCGCGGAGCGGCGTCCCCCGGAATCCATGACGCAGGAACTGGTCCTGGCGCGGGCGGCGCTGCTGCGCTTATGGCGACCACGGACGGCTCCCCCAGCGTCAGCGGGCACGCCGCTGCATGTTTTCATCGGGCCGCCGGGCGTGGGCAAATCCACCGTCCTGTGCAAATGGCTGGCCCAGACGCTCCTGCTCAACGGCCAGGCGGCGCGCGTCTGGCGCTTGGACGGCCGCACCGCCAACGCTTCGGAAATCGTCAGCATTTACGGGGAAATTCTCGGCGTGCGGGTCGAGCGGAGCTGGCGCGGCCGCGGGGAGGCGGCGCTGCCTGGCTTCATGGATTTGCCCGGTGTGGATTTTCAGGACGCGGAGGCACTGCAATTCTTGGGGCAGACGTTGACGCAGTTTCCCGGTGTCCAAGTGCATTTGGTGCTGAACGCCGCTTACACCACCGCGCTGCTGCTCGCCCAAAGCCGGGCGTTCTCCCGCCTGCCGGTGGCGGACCTGATTCTCACCCACTTGGATGAAGAAACTGCCTGGGGCAAGCTGTGGAACTTGGTGCTAGGAACAAATTACGCCCTCGGCTTCCTCAGCGCTGGGCAAAATGTTCCTGGTCGCTTCTGTGCGGCGCAAGCGGAGTTGCTTTGCGCCCCGCTGTTCGGCGGGAAATAGCCGTTCTTGCCGGCTTTCCGGCAGTGGGTGGTTCGTGGCAAGCCATTTGCTGACTCAGCGAGAAGTGAAATCAATGAAACCACTCCTGCTGCTAGGTGCCCTCATCGGATTTCTCACCGGGATCGTGCTGGGCCTGTTAAACCAAAGCGGTTGGCCCTCGATCCTGTGGCGCTCCACCCTCGCCGCGCTGGCGGTCGGAGTGCTGTTCCGTTGGTGGGGGAAATGCTGGACGCAGAATCTGCGCGTGGCCCAGCAGGAGCGGTACGCGGCGCTTATGGCGCAGCGGAAGGAAAGTAAAAACAACCCCGCCAAGAAAACATGAACTCTACCCTTGCCTCTCTGCCGGACGCCCCCGTGGCGCAGGCGGAAAACCAAACCCTCGGTCCCGCGCTCTGGCAACGCTACCGGCAGAGTGCCGACCTCGACTCCGAAGGCGATCTGGTCACGCACTACTTGCCGCTGGTTAAGACCGTGGTCGGTCGCCAGGCCATGACGTTGCCGCCCCATGTGTCGCTGGAGGATTTGCACAGCGCCGGCCTGGTGGGACTGCTCCAAGCCTTGCGGAGCTACCGCCCCAACAGCGGCGCCACCTTCGAGACGTTCGCCCGCTTCCGCATCCGCGGCGCGGTGCTGGATGAACTGCGGCGGATGGATTGGGTGCCGCGCTCCGTGCATGAAAAAGCCCGCAAGCTACAGGACGCCTTGGCCAGCTTGGAGCAGCAGAAGGGCCGGGTGCCCACGGACCAGGAGATGGCCCGGTCGCTCAAGCTGTCCGTCGAAGATTACCGCGAGTTGCTGGAGGAGGTGCGCCCGGCGGCGTTTCTCCACCTGGACAGCCTGCTGCATCCCGACAGCGGCGACCCGACTCTGCTGCACGAGTGCGTGCCGGACGATCAACAGGAGATTCCCGGGGAACTCGCCGCGAAACGGGAGTTGATTCAGTTGGTCATGGACCGTCTGGAGCATCTGCCCACGCTCCAGAAGAAGGTGCTTTCCCTCTATTATTGCGAGGATCTGCGGCTGAAGGAAATCGCCGCCATCTTCGGCCTCACCGAATCGCGGATTTCGCAGATTCATACGCAGGCCATCCTGGCCATCCGCAGTTTCGTTGAACGGCATGAAGCCGCGCCTGCCGCGCTATGATCATCCTCCTCGGCGCTGCGATTGTGCTGGGTTCGGTGCTGGGCGGCTTTTTAATGGCCGGCGGCAACATCGGCAACCTGCTCCACTTATCCGAGTGGATAATTATTTGCGGCGCTGGGCTTGGGTCCATGATCATCATGGCCCCGAAGAAGATCCTCCTGGCCCTCTTTGGGCAAATGGTCGCGTCCTTCAAAGGCGTGCCCTATGGCCGCGACGACTACGAAAGCCTGTTCAAGGCACTCTACGAACTCTTTGTCCTGGGACGCCGCAATGGCATGGTCGCGCTGGAGGAGCATGTGCTAGCTCCGCAGACAAGCGCGATCTTCCAACGCTATCCGGGCTTCCTGCAAAACACGACGGCTATGGAGTTCGTCTGCGGCGGTCTCCGGCCAATCATTGACGGGCGCATCAAACCGGACCAGTTGCGCCACCTACTGACGGTGGAACTGGAGCGTATGGAAGAGGAATCCCACGCCCCCGTGGGGGTGCTGCGGAGCACGTCGGACGCGATGCCCGGCTTCGGCATCGTGGCGGCGGTCCTGGGCATCGTCAACACCATGCAAGCCATTGCCGGCCCTATTGAAACTATCGGGCAGAAGGTGGCGGCGGCCCTCGTCGGCACCTTCCTGGGTATCTTTATCGCCTATGGCTTTCTTGGCCCGCTGGCCGCGAACCTCGAATTCATCAATGGCTCCCGGCTGGCCTATTTCAAGTGCATCGCCGAGTGCGTCAGCAGCTTTGCCAACGGGCAGGCGCCCTTGATGGCCGTGGAGTTTGGACGCCGCAGCCTGGAACATAGTCTCTGCCCGACTGCGGACGAATTGGAGACAATGCTCAAGGGCCTCGGCGGCGGACCTAAGAAGTAATCCCGCGAACCTTCCTCCCATGGCTAAACACAAGCACCACCATGGCGGAGCGTGGAAGGTAGCCTACGCCGACTTCATCACCTCCATGATGGCCCTGTTCATGGTGCTCTGGCTGACCGCGCAGGATACCGCGATCAAGGAGGCCATTGAACGCTCCTTCAAAAACCCCTTCTCCTCGCTGACCAAAGAATCCGTGGCATCATCCCCAACCAGGACGCCCAGGCCACGCACCAAGAGAAAGGCAGCTTCGACTCACCTTCCGCCGTGCAACTGGAGTTACTCCGCCGGGTGGCCGAGGATCTCTCCAAGCTCTTGGGCAACAACCCGGAGGACCAAGCGGCGGTGAAGCTCGAAATGACGCCCGATGGCCTCCGCATTAACATCTTCGACCGCTCGCGCCGGCCCATCTTCGAGCCAGACACCACCGCGTTCACCCAATACGGCGGCTGGGTCTTCTCCACGATGGCCTGGGTGGTGGCCCGCTATCAAACTTTCGTCGTCGAACTGGAAGGCCACACCGAGGCTGGCACCAAGCCCGTGCGCCCGGAATACACCCCGTGGGAACTGTCGGCCGATCGCGCCAACGCCACGCGCCGCAAATTGCTCCAGCACGGCGTGTCGGAGGATCAGATCTTCAAAGTCGCCGGTTACGGAGAAACCCAGCCCATGACCGGCCTGCCGCCCACCGATGAAACTAACCGCCGAGTCACGGTGCTGCTTCGCATCCGCGGCGGCGACCGCAGCGGAGACAGTCCGCCACTACCCAAGACTTCCCCCTCAAAACCATGAGTGATTCCTTCGTGCCTTTTGCCAAGACCCGTTCCAGGCCCGGCTCTGCGGCCGAGAGCTTTCGCCTCACCATTCTCCCGCAAGCCCAACAGACCGCTCCGTTCCAGCCCGCGACGATCACTCTGCCCTCCACCGGCACCAACCCCGGGGCTAAGGAACCCCAAGTCACGATCGAACGCGACGGCGACCGCATTACTCGCATTAAGATCCAATGCACCTGTGGCCAGGTGTTGGAACTGAACTGCGCTTACTGAGGCTGAAGTTAGGAGTCCGGAGTCCGAAGTCCGAAGGAAATCCGAAACCCGAAGAGGCTCTTTCAAAACCCCCAGCGATGAACGGTAGGGCGATGCTCCGCCGGAGCATCGCCCTACCTTTCATCGCCGGGGTTTTGAAAGAGCCTCTTTGGACTTCGCCCCTTCGCCCCTTCGCCCTTCCGCCGGCACTTTTTTCTTCGCCGGCAGGCACCTTTTACCGCCCGGCCGCCGCAGGCCGCCCCCAACGCGCCAGTTTCCCCCCGGTTTCGCTACTGGCACAGTCACTGCTAACTGCTTAGCCTATGAATGTAGGTCTGTATCAAGCAGCCGCCGGCATGAACGCCACGGCCCGGTGGCAGGAAGCGATCTCGGAGAATCTCTCCTCCAGTTCCATTCCCGGCTACAAGCGGCAGAACCTCTCCTTCGGCGCGGTGGAGTCGGGCTTGATGGGGTCAAGT
Organism: uncultured Verrucomicrobiota bacterium; assembly: GCA_903847485.1. GTDB lineage: Bacteria > Verrucomicrobiota > Verrucomicrobiia > Limisphaerales > JAJXZI01 > CAINDV01. The sequence continues at coordinate 8,693 of CAINDV010001311.1, read as the reverse complement.
GCGACGAGCATCAACGGCGCGAGCCGGCGATTCTCGCTGCCCAACAGCACCGCCAGCACCGACTTTCAACCGGGCAACCTCAAACCCACCGGCGTCGCTACCGACCTAGCCATCGAAGGCCGCGGGTTCTTTGAAGTGCAGTTACCCAACGGTGCCAAGGCTTACACCCGTGACGGCGAGTTTCATCCCAATACCCAGGGCCAGTTAGTGACCAAGCAGGGCTATCCCGTGCAGGGCCTCGCCGGGCCGATCCAACTGGACCCCAACAACGCCTCGCCCGTCACCGTCTCCGCCAGTGGCGATGTCTCGCAAGGCGGCAATCTGCGCGGCACGTTGAAAGCGACGGATTTCAACGACTACGACCGCCTCAGTGGCATGGGCAGTGGCTACTTCCTAGCCAGTGACCCCACCCTCATCCCGACCCCGGCCACCAAAGCATCCTTCCATCAAGGTTACCTCGAATCTGCCAACACTTCGACCGTCTCGGAAATGGTCAACCTTATCACCTCCTCGCGCATGTTCGAGGCGAACCAGAAAGTCGTCCAGTCCGAGGATGAGCGCATGGCCCGACTCATCGCTGACGTCGGGAATCCCAACTAATCCAGTCAACTAACCCCTATGACCCTATGATCCGCGCCCTCTATTCTTCCTCAACCGGCATGGAAGCTCAGCAGTTGAACATGGATGTCATCGCCAACAACCTTGCTAACGTCAACACTACTGGCTTTAAGAAATCCAAGATTGAGTTCCAGGATCTGCTCTACCAGACCACCAGCGCCGCCGGCGCGCAGCAAGGTTCCGGCAACCAACTGCCCACCGGCATCCAAGTCGGTCACGGCTCCCGTGTCTCCGCGACCTCACGAGTCTTCACCACCGGTGAAATCACGCAGACCGGCGAACGCATGGACGTGGCCGTCAATGGCGACGGCTTCTTTGAAGTTCAGATGCCCGACGGCACCCGCGCCTATTCGCGGGCCGGCGCCTTCAAGGTAGGTTCCGACGGCACCGTCAAGACCAACGAAGGACTTACCGTCCTCAGCGGCTTCCAACCGATTCCGACTGGCACCACTAACGTAACCATCTCCAACACCGGCTATGTGACTCTCGCGGGTGCCACTGGCAGCACGGACTTCCAGGTCCAACTCGCCCGGTTCATCAACCCCGCAGGACTCGAAAGCATCGGCCGCAATCTCTATCGCGAGTCTCAGTCCTCCGGCCAGGCCGAACTGGGCAACCCCGGCGAAAACGGCTACGGCAGTCTTGAACAAGGCTTCCTGGAAATGTCCAACGTCAAAGTCGTCGAGGAAATGGTCAAACTCATCATGGCCCAGCGCGCCTACGAGGTGAACTCCAAGTCCATCCAGGCCGCCGACGAAAACCTCCGCCTTTCCGCCAACCTCAAACGCTAATCAGCCGGCCGGCCGGCCAGCCACGAAGGCAGAAGCATGAAATTGAAATCCGAAATCCGAAATCCGAAATCCGAAGGAAGCCCGAAATCCGAAATCCGAAAGGCCGGCTGGCTTCTCGGTCGGGTAGCTTCCATTCGGAAACAGGCTCAGGAAGTAGCCTTCGGATTTCGGATCTCGGATCTCGGATTTCCTTCGGATTTCGGATTTCGGATTTCGGATTTCCGCCTTCTGCCTTCGGCGCTTCTCCTCTGCTCCAGCCTCACGCTCCCCGCCGCCGAATTGCCCACGCCGGCCTCCCTCCCCAGCCTCACTCTCAACGCCGACGCCCAAACGGACAGCCAAGGCGTCTTCCTCGCGCAGCTTGTCACCGCGTCCGATAGCCTCGCGCTGCCGACCCTCCGCCTATTGGACGCGCCGCGCGTCGGAGTGCCGCTAACTCTGACCCGCGCCAGTCTCCAGCAATTGCTCGCCCAACCCGAACGCGGACTAACCGTCAGTAACTGGTCCGGCGCCGAGCAGGTGCGTATCAGCCGGCGAGTTCGCACGCTCGGCGAGGGGGACGTGAAAGACCTTCTCACGACCGCTTTCCAAGCCCGTTGTGTCCAAGACCGCGGCGAATTAGAACTCCGCTTGAACCGCCCTTGGACACCTGTGCCCGTGCCCGACGAACCACTTACTGTGCGCCTACTGGACTTGCCCGCCAGTGGCGTCAGCCCGCTGCTCTTGGTGCGCTTTGAATTACTATCCGGCGCGGAAGTCGTGGGTAACTGGCAGACTGTCCTTCAGGCTAGGATCTGGCGGGAAATCTGGGTGACACGCACCGCCTTGCGTCGGGGACAAACGGTCAGCGAAGCTGATCTAACTCGTGAACGGCGCGATGTGTTGGCCGTGCGCGAACCACTCGCCGACCTCGCCGCCACCACGGCTGTGTTAGAAAGCACCGAGAGTTTGCAGCCCGGCACGCCACTCTACCAACGCCACCTCCGGCTCCAGGCCGTCGTGCATCGCGGGCAGAGCGCCGACGCGATCTTACAGGACGGCGCGATGCACTTGGTCTTGAAGGTGGAAGTGCTGGAAGACGGCGCTCCCGGCCAGATCATCCGCCTGCGCAATCCACTCTCCCGCCGCGAATTGCGGGGAAAGGTCCAAAATGAAACTACCATCCTGGTCTGCCTCTAAGCCGTCCCGTAGGACAGGCGTCGCGCCTGTCTCTAACATCAAAGAAACAAGGAGTTCGGAGAAGATAGCCGTGGCCTTGGAACTTCCACTCTCTGGCGGGGAGATTGTCGGAATCTGGAGACAGGCGCGACGCCTGTCCTACGGGCTGGGCCTTGCCGGTTTTCTCCTGTTGCCGCTCGCTGCCAGCGCTGATTCGCTCTGGGTGGACGAAGTCGCCCGGCCCATGTTTGCCGACAAACGCGCCGGCAACGTCGGCGACTTACTAACCGTGGTGGTGCAGGAGAATAACTCCGCGTCCAAAGACAAGAACACTAAGACCTCCAAGACTTCCAACATGGACGCCGCGGTCGCCACCTTCCTCTACAGCACGGCAGCCGCCGGCGGCTTCATGACCAAGAACGGACAGATGCCGGCGCTAAAGTATAACTACAAAAACGACTTCGAAGGCGGGGGGGCCATCAATAACTCCGAAAGCATCGTCGCCCGCATCGGCGTCCGCGTGGTGGACGTGTTACCCAACCGCAACCTAGTCATCGAGGGCACGCGGGAAACCGCCTTCTCCGGCGAGCAACAGACCATCGTTCTGCGCGGCGTGGTGAACCCGGATAACATCACTGCTGGCAACACCGTCCTCAGCCAGAACATCGCCGACGCCACCATCAAGTTCGTCTCCAAGGGCGCGCTCTCGGATTCGCAGCGCAAGGGATGGTTCAACAAGATCTGGGACAAGATTTCACCCTTCTAAGGGAGCAAGTATGACGGCAGAAGGAAGAAGTATGACAAGAACCATAAACACCGAAGTCGGAACCACCACCGCCGCTGGTTCATCCTTCATACTTTCCGTTGTCGCGCTGCTCCTGCTGGTCGCCCTTACCGCCACCGCTACTGCCAGCACCGGCGTGCGCATTCGCGACTTGGTCATGGTGGCCGGCGCGCGGGATAACCAACTGGTTGGCTACGGCTTGGTGGTAGGTCTGGCCGGTGACGGCGACAAGGATCCTATCTACGCCAAACAAACTCTCGCCAACCTGCTCCAGCGCTTTGGGCTGACCGTGCCGGCCACCACGCTTTCCTCTAAGAACATTGCCGTCGTCATGGTAACCGCGGACATTCCCGCCTTCATCAAACCCGGCGCGCGGCTCGACGTTCTGGTGTCATCGCTCGGTGATGCTAAGTCCCTGCAAGGCGGCGTCCTTCTGCAAACCCCGCTCTACGGTGCCGCTGATAACCGGGTGGCCTATGCCGTGGCGCAAGGTGCGCTTGCGGTAGGCGGATTCATCGGCGGCACCTCCGGCCCTGGTGGTGCCACCGTGACTAAGAACCACCCGACCGTGGGCACCATCGTGAACGGTGCCTTGGTGGAACGCGAAATCCCGGCCACCCTCTCACGCGAGAACATCGTAGAACTGCTCCTGCGCGATCCCGGCTTCACCTCGGCGGCCCGCATGGCGGCGGCTATCAATGAGAAGTTCCCCGACAGCGCCCAGGCGGTTGACTCTACCTCGGTGAAAGTTCGCCTGCCCGAGGGGGCCGAGAACCAGGTGGTGGATTTCATTGCCCGGCTGGAAGCTATTGAAGTCCACCCGGACGCCCCGGCCCGCATCATTATCAATGAGCGCACCGGCACCATTGTCGCCACCGCGCGCATCAAGATTTCCAACTGCGCCATCTCCCAGGGCAACCTCATCATTAGTATCGCCTCCACGCTCGAAGTCTCGCAGCCCACCCCCTTCAGTAACACCGGCCAGACTGTAGTCGTCCCGAAGACAGACACCGGAGTAGCCGAAGCCAAGGCCCAAATGGTCGCCCTACCCGAGTTGCCCACGGTAGAAAAGGTCGCCACGGCCCTCAACACTCTCGGCGTCACGCCCCGTGACATGATGGCGATTTTCCAGGCCATGAAACAGGCCGGCGCGCTCCAGGCGGAACTCCTTGTTCGCTAACATGCAGACCACCCCTTTTCAACGCCAGGTGAAGGCTGCGGATCTGCCGCTGGATCGGCTGATGGCGAATAAAAACATCCCGGAGCGCGACAAACTCCAGGCCGCCAGCCGCGCGTTCGAGGCGATCATGCTGCGGCAGATCCTCGAAAGCACCCAGAAGACGGTTATCCAGTCGAGCGTGAATGCCGAGTCCTCCACCAAGGCGATTTACCGCGATCTGATCACCACCCAGTTGGCCGATGGCATCGCCAAGTCCGGCCAGTTTGGCCTGGCGCGCAGTTTCGATAAGGAATGGCTTAAGCAACTGGGCACTGCGGGAAAGGATGAAGGTAGCAGGATGAAGGATGAAGTCGGAACCACCACTGCCGCTGGCGCTGTCGGCATACCTTCTCCTTACCCTACCATCGCCCCGGCGCTGAAACCACTGCACGGCGCGCCCGTCTTGAAACCACTTATCCACGAGCCTGACCTGAAGGCGTATCGCCATGAATGACGAGTTACAAAAGCTGATTGAATCTCTCCGCGAAGAACTGCGCCAATACGGCCAGATGCTGGTCTTACTCGACGAGCAACAGGTCGGATTATCCAGCGCCACAACGACGAATTGCTGGATGCCACCGCCGCCGTCAACAATCAGGGCGCGGCCATCCAAACTGCCCGCCGCCAGCGCGAGGACGCCCAGCGTGAGCTGGCCCAGATACTCCAGATGGGCGGCGACGCCCCGCTCACTCACTTGGCGCCGTTGTTGCCGCCCGACTATCGCCCGCTGCTCAACGCTCTCATGCAGGAGAACAACCATCTCTTGCAACGTATCCAACAGCGCGCCCGCCAGAACTATCTACTACTCCGGCGCTCGCTGGAGTTGCTGGACCAATTTATTAACTCCTTCTGCCCGGCCAAGGCTCCCGTCTATAATGGCACCGGCAGTTTGCAGGCCGGTCAAGAGACCGGGTTCTCCCTTTACGAAGCCGTCGGCTGAACTAATGTTTTATGGGCTTATATGGCACCCTAAACCTCGGCACCCGCGCCTTGCAGGCCCATAGCCAAGGGCTGGCCGTGGCCGGGCAGAACCTCGCCAACGTCAACAACCCCGCCTATACCCGGCAGCGGTTACTTGTCCAAACCTCCGCCACCCTGCCCACTGCCATCGGCCCGCAAGGCACTGGCGTGAGCGCCGTCGCCATCCAGCGGATCCATGACTCCCTCCTGGACCGCCAGATTCAGGGCGAAACCAGCGTCAGTGGCTTCTGGAGCGCCCAGCAGAAGGCCCTCCTATCCGCCCAGACTAACCTCGGTGAGGCGCTGAATAGCAGCGTGGCCACCAGCAGCGCCGTCGGCGGGCAATCTACTCTCTCCGTTAATCTGGATGAACTCTTCACCGAATTCCATACTCTCTCCCTTTCCGCTGGCTCCCTGCCGCAACGCGGGAACGTCCTGAGCAAGGCGCAAAACCTCGCCGCGCAGTTCAACCAAACCGATCGCCGCCTCGCCGAGGTAAATGACAACTTGAATGAGTCGGTCACTGCCGGCGTGGGGCAGGCCACTGAACTCCTCCAATCCGTCGCCCGTCTCAACGAGCAGATTCGCCGCGCGGAGTCAGGTGGCAACGGCTCCGCCAACGACCTGCGCGATCTCCGCCAGCAGAAGCTCGAAACCCTCGCCGGTCTGACTAACGTGGAAACCGCCGAGGATCCCGACGGACAGGTCAATGTTTCCATCGGCGGCAACCTACTCGTGTCCGGCCAGCAAGTGCTCGCCTCACTCGAGACTTACGACGCCGGCGGCGGCCAGCAGTTAGTTCGCACCAGCACCGGCACGGCCCTGACACTTACCGGCGGTTCCATCCAAGGCACGATTGACGCCCGCGATGGTGCCCTTGCGACCTTGCGGAGTGGCCTCGACACACTGGCAAATACACTTGCCACCGAGGTCAACACCATCCATCGCGCGGGCTTCAATCCGACCGGCGGCACCGGCGCGGACTTCTTCACCGGCACCGGCGCCGCCACTTTCGGCGTCAACGCCGCGCTGGTGGACCATCCCGAACTAATCCAGGCCAGCGGCAGCGCCACCGCGCCGGGCGACAACCAGACCGTGCTGGCCCTGGCCAGCCTGGCAAATAAGTCACTGACGGCCATGGGCGGGCAGACCTTTTCCGCCAGCTACACCCGCACCGTGACCAGTCTGGGTGAATCACTCGCCACCGCCAATGGTAACGTGGAGGACCAGCAACTTGTGGCGGACATGCTTCAGCGCCAGCGCAGTTCCGTCAGTGGCGTCTCCATTGACGAAGAGATGACAGACCTCGTCAAATACCAGAAAGCCTTTCAAGCTTCGGCCCGGATTATCTCTACCGTGGATGAGCTGCTCAACGAAGTGATTAACATGAAGCGGTGAGTTCCGCGCCCTGACTGAACGCAGATGAACTTGAAATCCAAAATCCGAAATCCGAAATCCGAAGGAAGTCCGAAGCCCGAAATCCGAAGCCCGAAGCTCCGGGGCGATAACTCTTCCCTGCGGCACGCAGCCGGTCGTTTCGGACTTCAGACTTCGGATTTCTTTCGGATTTCGGATTTCACCCCCCCCTCCCAACATGCGCATCCCAACTAATGCCTTCCCGAACACGCTGGTCACGCAGTTGAACCAGCTCAACACTCGGCAGAACCGGTTGCAAAACCAGGCCGCCACCGGCCAGCGCGTGCAATGGGCTGAGGACGATCCAGCGGCCATGCAGCGGGCGCTTGAGTTACAGTCCTCCAGCCGCGCCAACAGCCAATACAGTAAGAACATTGATTTCCTAAAGGAGCGCACGACGACCACCTTGAGTGCCATCCGCGGTCTCCAGACCGTGCTGGATCGCGCCGGCGAGATCGCCGTCCTGGCCGGCGGCACCCGCTCGCCGCAAGAACTCGCCGCCTACGCCAGCGAAGTGGACCAGTTGATCCGCAAGGCCGTGACCGACAGTAACACTCAGCAGCGCGGCGATTACCTCTTCGGCGGCACGCGCACTGACCAACCTCCGTTTGTATTGACCGAGAATGCCAACAAGGAAGTCACCGGTGTGACTTACCAGGGCAACACCGACGCTTCGGAATTGGAAATCGCCCAAGGCACGACACTCTCCGTGCATGTGCCGGGTGCTAACTCCAGCGGCACCGGACCGCATGGTCTGCTCACCGATAGCCGTACCGGCGCGGACGTTTTCGCCCACCTGATTTCTTTGCGCCAGCATCTAACCGCCGGAGACACCGCCGCTATCGCCGCCACCGACCGCCCCGCACTAAGCAAGGACGAGGACAATGTCATCTATCACCTCGCTAACACCGGGGCCGTGCAGTCACGCCTCGAAACTGCCAGCACCACGACCACCAGCCGCGCCACCGAGTTACGCCAAGCCTTCTCGAACGAGGTGGATGCCGACCTAGCAGAAACCTTGGTTCAACTCACCAGCACCCAGACCGCTTACAAAGCTGCGCTCCAAAGCGGTGCCAGCCTGCTGAACACCTCGCTTATGGACTACCTGCGCTGACCCTGGCGCGCGGCGTTGGCCGGCTACTGATAGGAAATTGCTTTCTGGACGCTCCGCGGTTCATTCGGAATAACTGAAACTGAAGCGTTCTTGGCCGACGACTGACTTCCAGTTCACGCACAATTTCCCGCCGCCGGTGTTTTCCGCGAGGGCGCGGAAAACAGCGCCCGAGGCGGGCGCGTTCCCCGGGCAATTTCGGCGTTCGGGAGCAACGCCGTCGCGGCGTGGCGCTGGGGAGCGCCTGCGTCTCGCGGGCCAGTTCGGGCGGCCCGCCCGAACTCTTGTCGCACACTCGAAGTGCTTTGAACCTAAAAAGAGCAGTTGAGCCGCAAAAGAACACATAGAGCGCAAAGAAAGGAGCCGGGAAGTCATTTTAGCGGGAAATAATCAGACGGTCCTGCTCGTTTCAGGAACCGCCCGTCTGTCATTGTGTTCTTTGCGTTCTTTCGCGGCCAACTTCGGTTTTCGGGTTGAACGCGCCCACCGTGGGTTGCACCCACGGCTATTCACGTTCCAGCCCTCCGGGCTTGCCGGCCGGCCGGCTAACTCGCCGGGCCAGAAACTGTATAGCTTCTCCGGCGTTATCCACCGGCGGGGGCGAGCGCCTTCCCTTCCGCTCGCCCAAACCGCCGT
>CAINDV010001310.1 GCA_903847485.1 uncultured Verrucomicrobiota bacterium | reverse complement strand
TCCTTACGTCGGCTCCTACAGGGTTTTGCGATTTTGGCGAAGAATCGCGGCCGTGGCGCGGGGCGTAGCGGCGCTCGGGTGAGCGCCGCATACATCGGTAGGGAGCCTGCGAACGGCCGGCCACCACGCTCCGGCCCGAAGGGAGAAGTTGGCGGCGGTCGCCAGACCGCCGCTACGAGGACACCTCGCTCCGCTCGCTCGCCCCGACTGCTCCGCGCTGACTGGTTCTGCTCATGGCTGACCTGAGGCCAAGACCACGCGGAAACCGATATCGGCCTCCCGGGCCGTCGGGTTGAGGCCGATGGTGCGCTGCGCCGACCGGCAATTGTACGCATCGGTGAAAAAACCGCCACTGCGGCGCACCCGGTTCGAGCCCGTGGGAGAGCCTTGCGGATCAGTCACACTCCCGCCGGGATAAGTGCCATACCAATCCTGGCACCACTCCCACACATTCCCGTGCAGGTCGTAAAGCCCCCACGCATTTGGCGCATAACTCCCTACCGAAGTCGTCCGAGCCAGGTACGTCCCGCCCGGATTGTAGCAGTAGTAAGTCGAACCCCCGCACGGCGGATATTCGTAACGCCCATCGAAGTTCGCCATGCCTGACCGCAACGCGTTCCCGTAATGAAACGGCGTGGTCGTGTCCGCCCGGCACGCATACTCCCATTCCGCTTCCGTCGGTAACCGATAAACATAGCCTGCCGGTAGCCGCCCCGCGCTCCGCTCCCGCGCCGTCAGCGCCGCACAGTAAGCCACCGCATCGTTCCAACTGACCGTCTCCACCGGCAAATTGCCACCCTGAAAATAGCTCGGATTGCTCCCCATCACTGCCGAGTATTCGCCTTGCGTCACCTCATACTTCCCCATCCAAAAACCCTGGCTCAGCGTCACCCGGTGCTGAACTTCATCGCCAAACCGCGCCGGCTCGCTCGCAGGGCTGCCCATCGTGAACGTGCCGCACGGAATCCTGATCATATTGGGAACTGGAGTTACGCCAACCGGTAGGCCGCCAGAGCAACTCGGTAGAGCAACCTCATGTGCCAAGTCTGGTGCCAGCCGGCTGGACACGCGCAGTTTCAGCCCGTCGGGCGTGGTGCCGCCGGGCAACGTGACAGTGTACACGACCTCGTCCAGATGGACGGTGAACACCCTGGTGTAATCGCCCGCCAGGAGCGGCGGCGTCCAGGTTACGCCCGGCAGCGGTTGCCCGTCAGCTTTGAGAATCTCCAGCTTGTATTGGTCCGGCTGGACGAACAGCTCAGGGTTTTCGAGTGCGGTGGCACCCAAGTTTGCGACGCTTGTGAACTGGTATTGGTTGGCACCCAGCGGAGTAATCCGGCCATCCTTGATCTGCGGGCCAAAGAGGAAGCGGAAGTCGGCAGTGGTGGGGTTGTGGTCCTCGCCAGTCAGGAGCAAGGTGCGCGGCCCGCTGCGGTTGTTGGCATAGCCGGAGGTGTCCCACTGCCACCAGTAGCGGTAGTAGTTCAAGCGGTCTGGGTTCGCAGCGTGGGTGCCGCTGTAGCCGGCGAAACCTTTGGTGCCAGTGCCGGGCGGCAGTAGCGGGGTAATCGCTGCGTCGGTTTGGGGACGAATCTCCACGGGCACCGTTGCGCCCTCCGGCTGGAAGCTCATCGCCCGCAGCCCCAGCCGCTGACCAGCTTCCACGTCAAGGAGCTTGGCGAACACATAGACCGGGCCATTGGCGTCCGCTGTTGGCGGGCCTTTCACAAAAGCAGTCTGGCCGGGGTGCTTCCGAGTCAGGCCGAACTCTTCCAGTTTCGGTGGGGCTACTCCGGCGGCTACGGCGAAGCTCCAAGTTTGGAGGGGATCTTGTGCGCTGCCGGGCGAACCGGATCCCCATTGGGCTTGGTCGGCACCGTAGCGAATCTCGAAATGAAGGTGGGCACCCCAACGGCCATACAGGGCAACTTGTTGAGGGGTACGAGCGAAAAGCCCCGTCGCCAAGGTGTCGCCACGGGCCACGGCTTGGCCCAAGCGCACCGAGATCGAACTGGCGTTCAAATGCAGATACCGGGAGTACCATCCGCCCCCGTGGTCAACAACGAGGTAGTCGCCCATGCCCGCCAGCGTACCGCGACAAGAAACCACTCCGCCACGCGCCGCCCGAACCGTGCTTGCAGCCACCGCCGCCAAGTCTATTCCGCGATGGACGTCGTTGTTGTTCTTCCCACGCCACTCGCCAAAAGTGCCGGCGACGGCGTGGCCAGAACCAGCCAGCGGATAGCTCCACGAGGGGCCGGCGTCGGTGTTGGCTTGGTGCCACGCATCCAGACATTGGCGTGGGGTTTGGCCATTTTGACACTGGATATTGTTAAGCGTGATCATCTGCTTAAGCTCTTTGGTGGTCATGTCTTTGGCATGCCCGCCGGGTGAACTGCTCAGGGTAAGCGCCAGCCCAAGCGTGTAGCTATCAAGGGGCGTGGTGGCTTGAATAGTCAGGGTGAGGCGCAAGTGGCCGTTGGTCATCGTTCCGCCCGGAGGAGTCACCACGGCATCGGGATGACGCAACCCATCGCTCTCGCGCAGGACGAGGACCGCCGCCGGGGCCGAAAGGTTGAGCAATTCGCCAGCCGTGTCCGTGATGTAGAAATCCACGGTGAACGCCTGCTGGGCGACGAGCGGGTCCGGGGCACCGCTGGTGAGCAGGATCATGTCGGGTGGCACCGGGTCCGGGGCGTAGGTGGGGTCGCCGAACTCGTCCACGGAACGGCCGGGCCAGTAACCAGCGGCAAAGAAGGCCGAGTTTGAGTGGCCGCTGGCGGGTTGGACGGGCAGGCGCAGTTCGCTGGCCAGCGGCGTGTTGGTTTGCAGCATGAGGGAGGGCGCGTCGGCCAGCGCTTGCAGGTCAGGCGCTTGGTAGAGGAACACGACCCCGGTCGAGGACATGCTCCCCAGGACGAGGTCGTAGGAGTTGGTGCGCGGCTCCAGCCGGAGCGGCGGCGTTTGGGCCTGAACGGCGGTGGAGCCGAGGGCCAGCAGGAGCAGGCTGGTGAGCAACTGACGGGATGTGTGTTTCATCGCGGTGAGATTGCCCAGCTTGCCGGACCGAAGCAAGCAACGAGTTGCGGCCTTGTCGGACACCAGTGCATCCCCAAGTTGTCGGTGTCAAAGAACGCCCGGTGAGGACACCGGGCCTACAGCGGCGTGCGCTTGCTGTTGTAGGCCGGGTGTCCTCACCCGGCGTCCCCCGAAGTAACCAACAACTTGGGGAGACACCGGTCGCCTTGAGCGCAGCTCAGTTTCTTGCCGCCTGTTAGAGCGTGTTTGAAAACGCCTGGCGTGGTAGGGCGAGGCTCCTGCCGAGCTGTCCGGTAGGCCC
>CAINDV010001309.1 GCA_903847485.1 uncultured Verrucomicrobiota bacterium | reverse complement strand
GTAGGCCGGGTGCCCTCACCCGGCGGGGTGGTGGTGGCAGGGCCAAACTGAGAATTGCTGGGACAGCCGCGGTGGGGTTTGACATTCGGCCCAAACTTACCTACCGTTCGGTAAGTTCATGGCCAAACCCCCAGCCAAAACCAACGCCCGCAACGGCACCGACACGCGGCAGCACATCCTGCAAGCCGCGCTCAAGCTCTTTGCCGACGGCGGTTACGCGGCTACGTCCATCCAGCAGATCGTGGACGGCGCGAAGGTTTCCAAGCCCGCGCTCTATTACCACTTCGCCGACAAGGCCGGGCTGTATCAGGCGCTGGTGGACCGCGCCCATGACGAGCGTTACCAGCTCATGCAGGACGCCGCGCGCCGGGGCAAGACGGTGGCGGAGAAGCTGGTGGAGGTGGTGGCGGCGGTGTTCGACTTCGCGGTGCGGAACCGGGAGCTGATGCGGCTGGCGTTTGCCACCGCGTTCGCCGCGCCGGGCGAGATGCCCCAACAAAGCCTCTGCCGCGAGAAGGGACGGCGCAATTTCGAGTTCATCCGCTCGCTGATCGCGGAAGGCCAGGCCAGCGGCGAACTGGACCAGCAGTTCGCTAGTGAGGAACTCGCCATGGGCGTGTACGGCCCTTTGATCACCTACGTCATGGTAGGCGTCATCCTCGCTGGCTGCCAACTGGACCGCCGCGCTGCCGAGCGCGTGGTGGCGCTGTTTCTTCAGGGCGCGGCCGTCGCGGCCAAGCCCTGCCGGAAAGCCCGCCTGCGTTCCGCACACAAATGATTTTCCGATCAACCCTCAACGTCATAGCAACCCATGATTCGTAAATTCGCCATCGCCATCGCCATCGTGCTTGTGGTGGTGGGCGCAATAGCTGGGGTGAAAACCCTCCAGATCCGCAAGCTCATCGCCAACGGCAAGGCGTTCACCGTGCCGCCGGAAACCGTCTCCACCGCCGTGGCCCGGGAGGTGAAATGGCAGGCCACCCTTTCCGCTATCGGCACCATCGTGGCGGCGCAAGGCGTTACCCTCACGCCCGACATCCCCGGCACTGTGCGCGAGATCGTCTTTGAATCCGGCACCGTGGTGGCCCGGAGCAATCTGCTCGTACGGCTGGACACTTCGTCCGAGGACGCCCAGCTCCGCGCCATCCAAGCGCAGGTGGAACTGGCGCAAATCAACCTCGACCGCATGGCCACGCTGCGGACGAACAACATGGTGGCGCAGTCCGAGTTGGACACCGCCGTGGCCACGTTGAAACAGAGTCAGGCCAACGCCGACGTCATCAGCGCGACGATTGCGAAGAAAACCATCCGCGCGCCCTTCGCCGGGCGGCTGGGCATCCGCCTCGTCAACTTGGGCCAGTATCTGGACCTGGGCAAACCCATCGTCTCCCTCCAGTCGCTCGCCCCGGTGTATGCCGACTTCTCGCTGCCGCAGCAGGAACTCGCGCGCCTCCAGACCGGGATGCAGGTGCGAGTGACGACCGATACGTATCCGAACGAGCAGTTCGACGGCACGTTGACCGCGATCAACCCGGACCTGGATCAGGGCACGCGCAGCGTCAGCTTGCAAGCCACCTTTGCGAACGCCGACGAACGGCTCCGGCCCGGCATGTTTGCCCGCGTGGAAGTGCTGCTGCCCGGCGAGCAAACCGTGCTGGTGATTCCTAAAACGTCGGTGCTCAGCGCGCCGTTCGGGGATTCCATCTACCTGGTCGAAGAGCAAGCCAGGACGAATGGCGCGCCAGCGGGGCTGACCGTGCGGCAGCAAATCATCCGCACCGGGCCGGAGCGCGTGGGCCTGCTCAGCGTGGAATCCGGCCTCAAAGCCGGCGAGCGCGTGGTCAGTGCGGGCCTCTTCAAGCTGCGCAACGGCATGGCGGTGGTGGAAAACAACACGCTGACGCCGAAGATCGAGGCCGCCCTGCCGCTGTCGGACAACTGACCTCCGGTCGCGCCCATGAAGTCGTTTACCGATCTGTTTATCCGCCGGCCCGTGCTGGCGCTGGTGGTGAACCTGGTGATTCTGATCGCCGGGTTTCAGGCCATCCGCTCGCTCAACGTCCGGCAATACCCGCGCAGCGACAACGCCTCCGTGACGGTGACCACCGTGTATGTGGGTGCCAGTGCCGACTTGGTGCGCGGCTTCATCACCACGCCGCTGGAGCGGGCCATCGCGGCGGCCGACGGGATTGATTACCTTGACTCCAGCAGTTCGCTGGGAGTGTCCATCATCACCGTCCGCCTCAAGCTCAACTACGAGCCGACCAAGGCGCTGGCGGAAATCAGTTCCAAGGTGGACCAGGTGCGCAACAACCTGCCGCCCGAAGCCGAGGTGCCGATCATCAACATCGAGACGGCCGACTCCCGCATCGCCTCGGCCTATTTGAGTTTCACGGCGGAGATTCTGAAGGCGAACCAGATCACCGACTACCTCGTCCGCATCGTTCAGCCACGGCTCTCCGCCCTCGAAGGCGTGCAGCGCGCCGACATCCTGGGTGGGCGCACCTTTGCCATGCGCATCTGGCTCAAGCCTGACCGCATGGCGGCACTGAACATCAATCCGGCCCAGGTCAAGCAGGCGCTCGCGGCGAACAACTTCCTCTCCGCCGTCGGCCGCACCAAAGGCCCGCTGGTGCAGATTAATCTCACCGCCAACACCGACCTCCGCTCCGTCGAGGAATTCCGTGACCTCGTGGTGCGTCAGTCGGGCGGCGACAAGCTGGTGCGGTTGCGCGATATCGCCGACGTGGAGCTGGGGGCCGAAGATTACGAGACGGAGGTGCGCTTTTCCGGCGAACGCGCCGTGTTCATGGGCATCTGGGTGTTGCCCAACGCCAACTCGCTCAGCGTCATCAAGCGCGTCCGCGCCGAGATGGCGTTGATCCAAAAAGAGCTGCCTACCGGGCTGAACGGACGCATTGCCTACGACGCCACCAAATATATTGATGATGCGATCAAGGAAGTCATCAAGACCTTGAGCGAAACGCTGCTGATCGTGGCGATCGTGATCTTCCTGTTCCTCGGCTCACTGCGCTCCGTGCTGGTGCCGCTGGTGGCCATCCCCATCTCGCTCATCGGCGCCATCTTCCTGATGCAAGTCTTTGGCTTCTCGCTGAACCTGCTGACGCTGCTGGCCGTCGTGCTGTCCGTCGGCCTGGTGGTGGACGACGCCATCGTGATCGTGGAAAATGTGGAGCGCCACATCCGCGAGGGGCGGACGCCGGTGGACGCGGCGCTGCTGGGAGCGCGGGAGTTGGTCGGCCCGGTGATTGCAATGACCATCACGCTGGCGGCGGTCTATTTGCCGATCGGCCTGCAAGGCGGGCTCACTGGCTCGCTGTTCCGCGAATTCGCCTTCACCCTGGCTGGCGCGGTGTTCATTTCCGGCGTCGTCGCCCTGACGCTGTCGCCGCTCATGTCTTCCAAACTCCTGGACGCTGGCCGCGAGGAGCACGGCCTGACGGGCCGGATCAACCGCGGTTTCGACCGCCTCCGCCGCCTCTACAGCCGGGTGCTAGACACCACGCTTTCTGCGCGGCCGGCGGTCTATCTCGTCTGGATAGTGCTGAGCGCGCTGGCGGTTCCGATGTTCATCATGGCGCCCAAGGAACTCGCGCCCACGGAGGATCAGGGCGTCGTCTTCGGCATCGTCGAGGCGGCGGCGGACGCGACGATTGACCAAACGACTCTTTACACCGAGGCGATGAACGTGATTCTGACGAACGTGCCGGAGGCGGCGCAGACCTTCCAGATCACCTTCCCGGACAACGGCTTTGGCGGTCTCGTCCTCCAGCCGTGGGGCGAACGCAAGCGCACGGTCTTCGCCATAGCGCCGGAAGTGCAGGCCAAGGTGAGCCAGATTCCCGGCATTCGCGCCTTCGTCGCCACCCCGCCGGCGCTGCCTGGTGGCGGACAGTTCCCGGTGGAATTCGTCATCGGCGCCACCGCCGAGCCGGAGACGATTCTGGCGTTTGCCGAGCAGTTGCAGCAGAAGGCGGCGGCCAGCGGCATGTTCGCCTTCCCACCGCTCATTGACACCAAGATTGACCAACCGGAAATCGAGCTGGTCATGGACCGCGACAAGGTGGCGTCGCTGGGCCTGGACATGCGGACGGTGGGCGCGGACCTCGGCGCGCTGGTGGGGGGCAACTACGTGAACCGTTTCAATCTCGCCGGCCGCAGCTACAAGGTCATCCCACAGGTCAAGCGCATGCAGCGCCTGAACGCCAGCCAACTGGAGAGCACCTACGTCAAAGGCCCCAACAACCAGTTGGTACCGTTGAGCACCTTCGCGACGCTGAAGAAGAAGAACGGCCCGCGCTCGCTCAACCGCTTCCAGCAGTTCAACGCGGTGAAAATCAGCGGCGTGGCCATCCGCCCGCTAGACGAGGCGCTGAAATTTCTGGAGGTTGAGGCGGCGAAAATCCTGCCCCAAGGCTACAAGCTCGACTACACCGGCGAGTCGCGGCAATTGCGCGTCGAGGGGAGCAAGTTTCTGCCGTCCTTCGTGCTGGCGCTGATCCTGATCTTCCTGGTGCTGGCGGCGCAGTTCAACAGCTTCCGCGATCCGCTCATCATCCTGCTCGGCTCGGTGCCGCTGGCGATGTTTGGCGCGCTGCTCTTCAGCTTCCTCAAGATGCCCGATCCGAACACGCCCTTCTTTACCGTCGGCTGGACGACCACCTTGAACATCTACTCGCAGGTCGGCCTCGTCACGCTCGTCGGGCTGGTTTCCAAGAACGGAATTCTCATCGTCGAGTTCGCCAATGCCTTGCAACGGCGTGGTTTAGGCAAGGTGGCGGCGGTGCGCGAGGCGGCGATGGTGCGGCTGCGGCCGGTGCTGATGACCAGCGCGGCCACCATCTGCGGCCACTTCCCGCTCACGCTGGTGTCAGGTGCCGGCGCGGCGGCGCGCAATTCCATCGGCATCACCATCGTCGCCGGCATGGCGCTCGGAACCATCTTCACGCTGCTGGTGATTCCTTCCATCTACGTGCTCATTGCTCGGCAACACGCCGGCGAAGACGCCGACGTGCTCGGAGAAGCGCTGGCGCATGGCCAAACCCAGCCCGCCCCCACCGCAGCGACAGCAGCTTGACCGGTCAATTTCCATGAATTCCAAAGCCAATCCGCTGTGTCCGGCTTCGCCAGCCGCCGAGTCTTCCACCGTCCCAGAGCGCCGGCCTCCGGCCCGGCCTGAACGAGCCGCACTACCGCATCACGCCGGGCCGGAGGCCGGCGCTCCAGCGCGGTGGAACTTCGGACTTAGGGTTTTGGACTTAACGCAGAGGACGCTGAGTGGAGCGCAAAGGACCGCAGAGGAAACTCTTTGCGAGTCTCTGCGTCTTTTGCGTCTTTGCGTTGATTCGGAGCGCCGGCAATTCCGACCTCTTTCGGCCTTCGGATTTCGGATTTCGGATTTCCTTCGGATTTCGGATTTCGGATTTCGGCTCTCCGCCCGCGCCCTCCTCCCTGTCGTAGCGCTCGCGATAGCGGCCGGCTGCTCCAAATCCCCCGCCGGCAAGCCCGCCGCCACGCGCGACCCCGCCGTTCCGATCACCGTGGCCGCCGTGGAAATCGTGCCGCTGGACCGCACTTTGCCGGTCGTCGGCACGCTCTACGCCAAGGACGAAGCGACCATTGGCGCGCAAGTCGAGGGGCAGGTGGAGCGGACGCTGGTGGACTTCGGCGACCGCGTGAAGGCCGGCCAGGATTTGGCGCTCATTGACACGGCTTCCTACGAAGCCCTCTCCCGGCAATCCGACGCGAACATCGCCCGAGCCAAGGCCAGCGCGCTCAATGCCGAACAGAACCTCAAGCGCGCCCAGGATTTGAGCCGCAACAACATCGCCTCCGCCGCTGATCTCGACCTAGCCATCGCGCAGGCCGAGCAAGCGCGCGCCGAGGTCAAGGCCGCCGAGGCCGCTTCCGCCATCGCCCAGCTCAACCTGTCCCGCTCGCACGTCCGGGCCGCATTCGACGGCGCGGTGGCGGAGCGCGTCGCCAGTGCCGGCGACTTCGTCAAGATCGGCGCGCCGCTGTTCAAGCTCGTGAACGACGACACCCTCAAGCTGGTCGTGCAGGCACCGGAGCGTTACGCCGCCGCCGTGAAGATGGACCAGCCGCTGCTTTTCACCGTGGACGCCTGGCCCGGCGAAACTTTTGAAGGGCGGATTTATCTCATCAATCCGGCGGTCAGCGCGGCGTCGCGTTCGTTCAATCTCGCGGCGCGCGTGGCGAATCCCGACCGCAAGCTCAAGGCCAACACCTTCGCCCGTGGCGAGTTGATCCTGGAGCGCGCCGTGCCCACGGCCGTCGTGCCGCTGGAGGCGGTGGTGAATTTCGCCGGCATCACGAAGACGTTTGTGCTGAGCAACAACGCCGTCCAACCACGCGCCATCACGATTGGGCGAGTCCACGGCGGCAGGCAGGAAGTGATCTCCGGCCTGAGCGCGGGCGAGCAGGTTGTCGTGTCGGGCCAAAGCAAGCTCTTCGCTGGCGCGCCAGTGCGGCTGAAACAACCCGACGCCCCGGCGGTGAAGCCATGAAATTCTCCCGCCTCCGGCCGCCCCGGAACGTCGGCCTTCGGCCCGGCAGCTTCGGATTTCGGACTTCGGACTTCGTACTTCCCCTTTCCCCCCGATGACTCCTCCCGCTTCCGCCCCCCACGACGCCAAGCGCAGCGGCCTCCCGCTGGCCGACCTGTGCATCAAGCGCCCGGTGTTCGCCATCATGGTGAACCTGCTCTTCGTTGTGCTCGGATGGTTTTCCTTCCAGGGCATCGGCGTGGATCAGCTCCCGAACATTGATCTTCCCATCGTCACCGTCACCACGACGCTGCGCGGCGCGTCGCCGGAGGAAATGGAAACCAGCGTCACCAAGCCGCTGGAAGAAATCATCAACACCGTCCAGGGCATTGACGAACTCAGCAGCGTCACGCTGGAAGGCATTTCCAGCATCACCGTGCAGTTCATGCTGGACCGCAACCGAGACATCGCCGCTCAGGACGTGCGCGACAAGGTCAACACCATCCTCGCCCGCCTGCCCGAAGGCACCGAGACGCCGATCATTGACAAGTTTGACCTCGACGCCCAGCCGGTCATCTCGATCAGTGTCAGCGCCCCGCGCGACCTCAAGGAGATCACCTTCATTGCGGACAAGCAGATCAAGCAGAACTTGGAAACCGTCCCGGATGTAGGTGCCATTACGATGGTTGGCAGCCGAACTCGAGCGGTGCAGATCGCCGTGGACCTCGGCCGCCTGCGCGCCCGCGGGATGACCATTGACGACGTGCGCGCCTCGCTCCAGCAGCAGAACATAGAGGTGCCCGGCGGCCGTGTGGACCAAGGCAGCCGTGAAATGGTCGTCCGCACCCTCGGCCGGATGCGAGAGGTGCAGGACTTCAACAACCTCATCGTCGCCAACTTTTCCGGCCAGCCCATCTACCTGAAAGATGTCGCCACCGTCGCGGATTCCGTGGAGGAACCTCGTTCGCTCTCACGCCTCAACGGCACGAACTCCGTCACGCTCGTCGTCCGCAAGCAATCCGGCTGCAACACCGTGAAGCTAATCGAAGGCGTGAAGCACCGGCTTGACGAACTACGCGCCATCCTGCCGCCCGATCTCAAGCTCACCGTCATCCGCGATCAATCCATCTTCATCAACCGCTCGCTCGACGAAGTCAGTTTTCACCTGATGCTCGGCGCAGTGCTGGTGGCGCTCACCGTCTTCCTCTTCCTCCATGACTGGCGCGGCACGGTGATCGCCTCGATCGCCATCCCGGCGTCGCTCATCGCCACCTTCACCCTCATGCGGGCGATGGGTTACACGCTCAACAACTTCACCATGCTCGGCATGGTTTTCGCCGTCGGCATCGTGATTGATGACGCCATCGTGGTGCTTGAAAACATCCACCGCACGATGGAAGAGAAAGGCTGGAGCGCGCTTCACGCCGCCAGTGTCGCCACGCGGGAAATCGCGCTTGCCGTCATGGCCACGACTCTTTCGCTTGTCGTCATATTCCTGCCGTTGGCGTTCATGCAGGGCCGCATTGGCCGCTTCTTCTCCAGCTATGGCGTGACCGTCGCCTTCGCCATCATGGTGTCGTTGTTCGTCTCCTTCACGCTCACGCCCATGCTGGCGTCACGCTTCCTGCGGCACACGGAAGACGAGGATTTGCGTGAGAAGAAAGCCCACGGCGGCCCGCTGCTGCGCTGGCTGGGCAATCACTACCAGCGCATCCTGCGCTGGAGCTTGCATCATCGCTGGGTCATCATGGCAGGAGCGCTGACCTGCATGGCAAGCCTTGTCCCACTGGGGAAGCTGACCAAGTTCACCTTCATGCCGCAGGACGACTCCAGCGAATTCGAAGTCGCCCTCCAGACTCCCGAAGGCTCTACACTCTCCCGCACCACCGCCATCTGTGCCGAGATTGCGCAGCGACTAAGAGGCATCCGCCTGGATGGCCAGCCGGCGATTACCGATACGCTCGTCACCATCGGCGAAACCTCCGGCCGCATCGGCAAGGGTGAGGGCGACGTAACCAAGGCCACCATCTACTGCCGCCTGCCGCAGCTTGGCGGTCTCGTCTCAAAAGCGCTCGGCAAGTCGCGTCGCTGGTCGCAGTTTGACGCCATGGGCCAAGCCCGCAAAGTCCTGGCCGATTACCCCGACCTCCGCAGCGGCGTCCAGCTCATCTCCAACATCGGTGGCGGCGGGCGCAACGCCGATCTCCAGTTCAACGTCGTCGGCCCGGACCTTGCCCGGCTCACCAGCTATTCGGAGCAAATCATCGCCAAACTTCGCGAGAAACCCGGCATCGTGGACCTGGACACCACCCTTTCCAACCGCAAGCCCGAATTGCAGGCGCGGATTGATCGCGCCAAGGCCAGCCAGTTCGGCCTACGCGTCTCGGACATCGCCGGCCCGCTCCACACGCTCGTCGGTGGCGACATCGTCGGCACCTTCAAAGCCGGCGAGGACCAATACGATGTCTGGCTCCGCGCCAACCCCGAAGGCCGCGGAACCGAGGAAGCACTCGACCAAATCATGCTTCGCTTCGGCGGCGCGCGCGGCAGCCCGGAAGCCTCGCTGGTGCAAATGGTGAACTTCCTTTCCTTCGACGAAGCCCGCGGGCCGAACCAGATTGACCGCTTCCAGCGCCAGCGCAAAGTCACCGTCATCGGCAACCTCCTCACCACCTACCCGCTCGGCGAGGCCATGAACGACGTGCGCCAGGCCGTCGCCGACTTGAACCTCCCCGCAGATTACCAAGTCATCTTCACCGGCCGCGCCAAGACGTTGCAAGAGACCTTCCAGAACTTCCTCCTCGCCTTCGGTCTGGCCATGATCTTCATGTACATGATTCTGGCGGCGCAGTTTGAGCACTTCATTCAGCCCATAGCCATCATGCTCGCCGTGCCGCTGTCGCTGCCCTTCGCGCTGCTGACGATGGTTATCCTCCGCGAACCGCTGAACATCTACGCCATCTTCGGTCTCTTCATGCTTTTCGGCATCGTGAAGAAGAACGGCATCCTTCAGGTGGACTACACCAACACCCTTCGCGCCCGTGGCCTGGACCGTGAAAGCGCCATCCTCCAAGCCAACCGCGTCCGCCTCCGCCCTATCCTGATGACCACGATGATGCTCGTCGCCTCGATGATTCCCATCGCGCTGGGCACCGGCCCCGGCAGCGGTGGCCGGGCCTCAATGGCGAAAATCATCATCGGCGGGCAGATGCTTTGCCTGCTGCTCACGCTACTGGTAACACCCATCGCCTACTCCATCTTCGACGACTGGGGCACGAAACTGCCCGCCTTCGTCGGCCGTCTGCGCAAGCCGCGCCAGACTGACTCCGCCGCAAAAACGATCTGATCCCGGACTCCGAAGTAGGCGGGCGGCGAACAGTAGTGGGACAGGCATCCTGCCTGTCAAGTCGAGCGTTCAGATACGCGGAAGGTTTTTCCGCAGGGCGAACCGCAAAAGACCGGCTGGAAGCCGGTCCCACTACTCGGAGGCATTTCCACTTCGAAATTCGGGATCAAGCGAAGCGTGGCGCCTCCCCGATCGTTCCCAGAAACCGCTCCCGATCCGGGTCATCCCTGAAAACCCCCTCCCGCCGATCACCACGATTCATCACCTGATAAATCGCGCCGGGATATTCCACTCGAAGCTTGCGTGCCATGACCCCAAGCGCGCATAACGAACCGGGAGTAGTCAATACCAAGAACCGCCCCTATATGAGTTACGCCCCGAACCGGCTACGGCCGGGAATACGAACGGCCTTGGGCAGCGTTTTGCGGAGTTAGTAGTCCCGCCTTCAGGCGGTTCGGGGTCAAGCTGAGAACG
>CAINDV010001308.1 GCA_903847485.1 uncultured Verrucomicrobiota bacterium | reverse complement strand
CGCCCTACGACGAGGCGGCCTATCTGCGCCAACTGGCCCATCGCAAAAGCCCCAACGCCGTCACCGCCTGACCCATGTGCCGCCCCCAAGAAAATCCTTGCCCAGACAGCCTCAGGTGTTGAGATGCGCCCGACGGGACTGAACCGGTGGTGCCTGTTTTCCCTGGCAGAAGGCCCGCCGGGGCAGGCTTTCGGACCCGGAAGCCGCTGGCGGTGGCCGCCCCGGAGCACATTCCACCGACGGGCCGCCGACGGCCTCGTCTTGCCCGGCGCACGGGGCGGGAGTTGCTCGGTGCATCCCAGGTTGTCGGTGCCAAGGCGGTTCCCGCGTGTGGAGTGCTGCTATCGGACCCGGCGACGGCTGCTACCGGGAACGCCGGCATCCCTGCCGGCGTGCGCCTGGCGCGTCCGCACCTCGCCGACAAGGATTTCGGCGTTCCCAGTGCTGAACGCCGACAACTTGGGGATGCACTGGGAGTTCCTAGCCCGAGTTTGGGCTTTGGAGTTCCGGGTTGGGCCGGTAGTTTTACCCCATGCCGCATGACGATTGGTTTGTCCAAATAGGGGTCAGTTCTTGCAAACGACAGTCGAATTAAACCAAGCCGGCTACAGATTGTCAATTGTAAGGACTGACACTGTAAGAACTGGGGCGCAAATCAGCTTTTGATCACGCGGCGAAAGCTGCGGAGCAGCGTGAGAAGGTAGCCCACGGCGCGAGCCGTGGGTTTCAGCGGAAGGAGGCCGGAGCCGCATAGCGGCGAAAGAAGACCGAGCGGAAATGCCGTTTCTACCGCCCCTGACGGGGCTTTGATTGTTTTCACCCTTTCCCCACGGCTGGCGCCGTGGGCTACCATCTCTCGCCGCTCCGCGGCTGAGTTTTCCGGCGCACGCCAAAATCTGATTTGCGCCCTAAGAACTGACCCCTTTACGGCGAACCCTCCAAGGGATGAAACCCTCTGAAAATCATTTTTCGGAGTCGCGTTGACGACGCTCAACAGAATCGCGAGCACCGCGCCCGTTCGGCTTAATTTCATGAGTTTCCTTTCGGAACGCTTGGAATCGAATCAGAAGCCATCGGGCGGAGGAAGTTTGAAAAGTCGAGGGTTGTTGGTTGAGGGTTGCAGGGCAGAAGCGCGGAGAACCAGTTGGAATTTCACCACAAACAATCCACCCCGAAGGCGCGGAATGGCGGGTCGGGAGAGATGAACTTAAAGCCGTCCACCAACGCCTGAGCGGCGAGCAGGCGGTCGAAGGGGTCGCGATGAACCAGCGGCAAATCAGCGGTCTTGAAGATCGCTTCGGAAGAGATGCGGACGGGCTGGAGTTGGAAGAACGCGGTCTGCTTCGGCAACCAGATTCGAGGCGATTCGGGCAGTGGCAGTTTGTCGGCGGTATGCTTGAGGACAATTTCCCAGACGCTCGTGTCGCTGAGGAACAGTTCGTTTTGTGGATTGTTGATCGCGGCGATGGCAGGAGCGGACAGTTTCGCGGGCTGGCCGGTCAGCCAGAGGAACGTGCAGGTGTCAAGCAGGAGTCTCATTGTTCCCAATGCTTTAATTCGTCAAGGGTGAGCGGAGCTAACGCCGCCGTAGGGACCTCGAAGGGTGGCGAGATCATCTCGCCCACCTTGGGACGGGCGTCGCTGGGTTTCGCGGCAAAGGGCACCAGTTTCGCGACTAGTTTTTGGCCGCGCGCGATGACAAACTCTTCCCCCGCCTCGACCGAGGCCAGGAAGCGGGTGAGGTTGGACTCGGCTTCTTCGGTGGAAATCACTTGCATGACGATAGAATACACCAAACGGCTGGCTTAGGAAGTCCGTAATAACTCCTCCGACAGACACTGATAGCTGAACGCGAAGCCGGAGTAGTGAACCGGCAGGGCGGACGATTGCCCAGTTCGCCGGGAGGGTTCAACGTAGAAAGTTGAGCCACCGCCGATTCGGGGCGTGAACCGCGACAGCGGAGCGGCCAGCGCCAACGGCGGTTGGCTCCGGCGACTTGTTAGGCCACAAAATCGTCATATCCGACCATATCAACCCCAGTGTTTCTCAAGGATTTCCTTTATAACACGCGAGAAATCCGCAGGTGTCTCTCCTTTCTTTACAAAAGAGCAAATCCGACCAGTAACTCCGTCTGTTTCTATACTGATTTTAGGCTTCTCTGACTCGACAATACGGCCAGGGTATGACCTCTCTATCTCGCTGATTGCTTGGTCAATTCTGTCTTTTGCGTTTGGTGGAGACTGCCTTTTAAGAAATGTGTATCCCGCGTAGAAATCGATCTCGTCAGGCGAAAGAGCCTGTGTGGGCTGCTTTTCGGTATTAGCAGCGACGTTCAACTGCGTCGTCGTTGAAGGTGTAGTTGCGGATGGCTTCGAGCCACCACCAAATAATTTACTGGGCTCGCTAATTGACTCAACCTACCCCAAGGGCTTGGGGTTGCCACCGCAGAGTTGTTTGTAAGGCGCTGGGGAAACCACCACTGCCTGCTGCACCAATCGATAAAACAGTTTGCCGCGGGAGGCGGATCTT
>CAINDV010001307.1 GCA_903847485.1 uncultured Verrucomicrobiota bacterium | reverse complement strand
TCGCGGAAACCGAATATTATTCGCGCATGACCACCGCCAGTTTCAACGGCCGCGAATATGGCCATACCGGCCAGGGCTTCAGCTTCCTGTGGGGGGCCATGGGGGCCAACATGGGCGGAGCGCTGGCCGTGGCCGAATACTTGAAACCGGTGCGCTGGCACCTCGATCTGGAACGTCGCACCGATGGCTCGTTTGTCTATGACGGTCAGGAGCAATACGGCGCGGGCACGACCGCCGACGGCACCTATCTGGGAGCCAGCGGCTATTATGACCTGAACCCCACGGCCAGTTATATCCTCACCTACTCCCTGCCGCTGCAACGACTCTACATCACCGGCAAGAACGCCATTCCTGCCAACACGCTCGACGCCGCCAAGGTGACCAAAGCCATTGCCGCCGCGACCTTCAAACAGGACAGCCCCGGCTTCACCATCACCCAGTTGATCGCCGCCCTGAGCGATTTTGATCCCGTGGTGCGCAACTACGCCGCCATCGAGTTGGGGAAGCGCACTTTGGGCTCTGCGGATCTCACCACCCTGCGCGGCATGGTCACCGGCACCAATGCCAACGGCCGCATGGGCGCCTGCCAAGCGCTGGGACTTCTCAAAGACGCTACCGCCCTGCCCTTGATCGCCCAACGGCTGGACAAGAATATCGAGACTAACTCATGGGTGCGCGCCAAAGCCGCCAGCGCAATCCGCAGCTACACCCCCGCGACCGCCAGTGCGCAACTCACCCCGATGCTCACCAATTTCGTTGCCAACGCCACGGATCCGGATGTGATCGTCTGGGATGATCCAATTCAGATTGCCAATAACTACCTGTCCTTTGCCCTCTTTGGTGATGCCGTCTATGGCGGCAACAATGTCGCCACCTACACCATCAGCGCCTCCAAGAGCCTCCTCTATCCGGCCGTCAAGACCGGCTTGAAGCAACCAGACTCGATTTCGCGCACCGGGGCCGCCAAGTTCTGCTACGACCGTCTCCCGCTGACGGACGTGCAGGCCCTGCCGTTGGATCTCTTCGAGGTGGCTGAAATCGAGTGCCAGGCCGACCGGATGTGGAGTGCGGACGCCCGAGCCTCGGGAATCAAGACGCTGGCGAAGCACAAAACCGCCGAGGCCATCCCCCTGGCCATTGCCATGCTGGAGATACCCAAAGGCTTCGAATGGGGATCCGACACTACTTTGATTGCCGGCCTCGACGCGCTGGCGGTCTATGGTGACGCCGCCCGCTGGACCCTGCCGGCGCTCAGAGGCTATCTCGGCAAGTGGAGCCCCACCTCATCCCAATACACGAAGCTCGTCAGCACCATCGCGAGCATCGAGGCGGCCACCACTTCGCCCACCGGCATGACCAATGTGTTGCCCGTGGCTAATCCGCAGGTGGTGGTCACCACGAACGCCAAGCCCATTATCCTCACCGGCTTCTCCTGCCGGACCAACGCCGTGGCTTTCGCCAATGTGACCGCGCCCGCCCACGGCACTCTCACAGGCACCGCGCCGAACCTGACTTACACCCCGACGGGTGGTTACGTGGGCTTGGACAGATTCACGTTTCAGGTGCGCGACAGCCTCACCAACTCGGCACCGGCAACGGTGAGCCTCATCGTGGGCATGCCCGCCGGCACCGGGCTGAAGGGGGAATACTACGACAATATGGATTTCACCGGATTCAAGTTCACCCGGACGGACCCGCAGATTGCTTTCGACTGGGGCACCGGTTCGCCGAGCAACTCAATGGCCGCGGATACCTTCAGCGTGCGTTGGAGTGGCCTGCTGCTGGTGCCGGAAACCGGAACTTACACCTTCTCGACGCTCAACAGCGACGGGGTCCGCTTGTATCTGAACGGAGTGCCGGTGATTGATGACTATGTCGTTCAGACGACGCATTGGAAGGACGGCGCTCCGGTCAACCTGACGGCCGGCCAGTGGGTGGACCTGCAAATGGAGTATTTTGAAAACGCCGGCGCTGCCGTGGCGAAACTCAAATGGACCGGCCCGTCATTCGCGGGCGACAACGGAGTAATCATCGCCAAGCAATGGTTGTTTGATGGCACAGGTGTCGCCAATCGCACGCCCTACGCCCACGCGCAGATTCTGACCCTGGTGCAAAACACCGCCCAGGCGTTCACCTTGACCGGCAGCGGCGGCACCCTGACCTACTCAGTCATTACGCAGCCGGCCCATGGAACTCTCACCGGAACCGCGCCCAACCTCACCTACACCCCGGCAACGAACTTCAACGGCTCGGACAGCTTCACCTTCGTCGTCAACAACGGCCTCAGCAACTCAGCCCCCGCGACGGTGTCGATCGCCGTCTGGGCCGGCGCGCCGGTTTCCTATACCTGGAAGAGCGCCGCGTCTGGCTACTGGAGCGTCGCGACCAATTGGCTCTCGACCGTGCCGGCTGCGGCCGGGGAGGCGTTCTACACTCTCAATTTCACTCCGTCTGGCACCTACAGCGTGACCAATGATCTGAGCAATGGGTTTGTGCTGAACCAGCTCAACGTCGCCGGCGCGGTGACCTTCGCCGGCACCAACAGCCTGGCCCCCACCGCCAACGGCCCCGTCCAGCCGCAGATCAACCAGAACAGCACCAGCACGGTAATGTTCAACGCGCCTCTTGCCTTGTCCGCCATGACTGTCGTGGGCGGCACCGCCGGTGGGCCGGTGACGATTCCGAGCCTGATCTCGGGGGCGGGCGGTCTTGTCAAGAGCAGCCCCGGCCTGCTGACGATCCACGGCATCAGCGCCAACACCTACAGCGGCGGCACCGTCATCAACGGCGGCACGCTTCATTGGGGCACGATTACCAACGGAATCAGTCCGCCGTGCAACTTTGCCCTGGGCACGGGGCCGGTAACGCTGAACAGTGGCACCCTCGAGTTTGACCGTGTCACGGCGACGAACGCACTGATCTCGAACGGAGGGACGATCATCAGCGGCAACGGGTGGGGCGCTACTTGGAACGGCCCCGTCACGCTGAACACAAACACGACCACCGATACGGAGTGGAACATGACGTTCGGCGGCACCATTAACGGGGCCGGCGGTTTTACCAAGACGGGCGACAAGACGCTGACCTTCTCCGGCACAAACAACTCCACGGGTGCCAACTTCGTCACGTCCGGCACGCTGTCCTGCTCGAAGTCCGCCGCCCTCGGTGCCGGCCCCCTGAGCATCAGCGACGGCGCCATCGTCAACCTGAATTACACCGGCACCCGGACCATTGCTGCGTTGACCCTCGGCGGCACGAACCAGCCCGCAGGCACCTACGGTTCCACCAGTTCGCCGGCGGCCAGGAAGAATGCACATTTCACCGGCACCGGCACCGTCACGGTGATGCCGATCATCACCCTGACCAACACGCCCGCCACCGGCCTGACGAGCACCTCCGCAACCCTCAAGGCCACGCTGGCCTGCGCGGGGACCAACGCCGCCGTTTACGCCCATTGGAACACCGCCCCTGGCGGCACCAATGCCGCACTCTGGACCAACTCGCTGTACGTCGGCTCCTGGACCAATGTGGCTGCGACCAATCTCAGCCTTCCGGTTTTCGGGCTCAGCCCGCAAACGCAATACTACTTCACCTTCCGCGGCACGAACCTGGCGGGCAATGTGTGGGCGACCAACGTGCAGAGTTTCGCGACCTTGGCACCCGTGCTACCAACGCCAGTGCTGCCGGTCAGTGGGGTGACGGTGTCCAACGGCGTGCCGTCCTTCAGCTTCACCGCAGCGAAGGGTTGCATGTACCGTCTGGATTACAAGAACCTGCTCACGGACGCCAACTGGAGCTATGGCGCCTGGAGCACAAACACCACCGGCGGCGACCTGCCCATGACGCTCACCGATGCGATGGCCGCACATCAGTCACACCGCTTTTATCGCCTTGAGGCTGCCTACCCATAGCTGAGGTTTCTTGCACGATTTCCGATGCTCTTTACCCCCGACTCTTAACCGCCCTAAGCGTCTTGCTAGAGCAGACAATAGCACCTTAGTATGAAAGGAATACAAATGCTGAATAAAACCAAAGGTGCCCTGAGGCTCTTCGCCCTCGCCTGGACAGTCGGCGCGGCGGCGTTTTTCGGCTCAGGAGCTTCGGCGCAAGCCTCCACCAACACCTGGAATGTGGCTGGCAGTGGCGCCTGGGACACCAGCTCCGCTAACTGGACGGGAGATGCAACAACCTTCACGTCCGATGGCACGGTGAACGTTATCTTCAACAAGTCAGCCGGCGGCACGATCACCGTCTCACCCGGCATGCTGCCCCTTTCCACCACCGTCAGCGC
>CAINDV010001306.1 GCA_903847485.1 uncultured Verrucomicrobiota bacterium | reverse complement strand
GGGTTAGATGGGTTAGATGGGTTAGATGGGTTAGATGGGTTAGATGGTTAAATGGGGCCAAACTACCTTCTAACCATTTAACCCATTTAACTTTTCAACCATTTAACCAAACGGTTAATGACGTTCGTAATAGTTACGGCTAAGTCCCGAACCGCCGGCAAGAGGCCGGCAGCACGCTGCGGTTCATGGAAGGCCGGCGGCGTCTCCACGCCGCCTCGCTCAGAAGCTCAAGAGCAACTGCCAGATATACAGGTTGCCGAAGGCGTCCACGTCTTCCCAAATCTTGCGGACTAAGTCCGGGCTGCCAGTAATCGGGGGAAGTTCCCGGGCCTTTTGCTCCCAAGGGAAACACACGCCCGGCGCGACGCGCGGTTGCGGCCGACCCGCCATGCCCGTCAGCGCGGCGCGATCCAACACGGCTTGCGCCCCCGCACCAGGCGGCGTGACCGTGGGCGGCGTATAGGAACCCGCGGCATACCCGCCGTGCTGGCGACCGACCTCAGTCATCACGCGCAGATTTTCGATGCTCGTGTCGTCTTGCATGATCGCGCCGGCGTCCAGGATGTAGCCGCCGTTGCCAGCGACCTCCCGCAGCACACGCTCGCAAAACTCCCGCACTTCCTCCGGTTGACCGAAGCTGAGCAACGTGTTCGGCACGCCGCCGCTCAGGGCGAACTTGTCATGCAGCCGCCGATGCGCCTCGAAGATGTCGTCCCGATCGCAGTGAAAAACGATGCTCCGATCCGGTAACTCGCGGAAGGCGTCGAAGTGGTGCCGCCACTTACCCTCGGCATAGAAGAGCGTCTGGTGACCCTGCTTCCAGAACTCCTCGATGATTGGCTTGAGCGTCGGCCAGTAGTGCGAGTCGAACTGCCGCGGATTCACGAACGGCACACAGCCCCGGTGCATCCAGAAACCGATCGGCACCTGCCGCGCTGGATCGGCGGTCGTCAGGCCGACATGGCACAGATGCGGCATAAGTGCCTCGCAAGCTTTCAACACCTTGTCCGGCTGTTCCACCATGTCCATCGTAAGACCGATGTAGCCGCGCAACTTGTCGGCGAGGATGTCGAACGGGGCCTTGAAAATGCCCGCGATGGCCGACGGCGTGCCGCACTCCGTGCGCAGCCGCTGGACTTGCGGGCCGAACGCGTAGAAATACGACAGCATCGCCATGGCACCTTTCACGCACGACAGGTTGTTCCGATAGGTGGACGGCTCTCCGATCCGGCTGACCTCGGTCGAGACGCGCGGCAGCCAGACGTTGTAAAGAAACGCCGTCGGGTCGGCGATCAGTGCGTCATACTCGTCGGCACGCATGAACGCCTGGCCCTCCGGCGGCTCGATGTAATTGAAGCCACTGGTGTGTGGCAGGCCGATGCCCGGGATGCCGTAGTAGCGCAGTCCAATCGCCTGGGCCAGGCCGGTCCAGACATAGACCATGTTCGGCACCACGGCGTCCCAGTCGAAATCCCGCGCACACTTCACCGCGGCGTCGAAGGCCTTGGTGTAATCATGCGCCACCTCCTGGCAGGTGTAGCCGGCGTAGCGGGCGGTGAACTCCGCGACGAACGGCCGGATCGGCACGCGATCGGGTTTCTCATTCCGCAGGGCCGTGACGTAGCGGGCCAGGCGCTGCTGGTAAAGTTGCTCAGTGTCCATGCGTCAATGTATTGCCGTAAGCGCCCGCCGAAAGCAAACCAAACCCGCGTCGGGGTTGCGTCGGCTTGAACCTGAATCCCTAACCCGGATATTTCATGCCCGTTGTAGGCGTCGACGTAAGGAGGCGTTGTGGGCCAAGGTGAGCGCCGCTTCGCCTCCTCACGTCGGCGCCTACGGGTTTTTAAGGAGCCGCTGGGGATTTCGGCTGTCAGGATCAATCCGCCGAAACCGCGTCTAACTCGATCTCGAAGAGCAGATCGTCGCGGCAGATGGCGTCATGCACCGCCAGGCAGGCGGGGAACTTACCCCCGGAACGAGCGTTCCAATCGGCGAATACGGCGGCGTAGGCCGGCTCTTTGAAATAGGCGATGGCCCGTGTGGTGTGGGCGTAGCCCATGCCGCGAGACTTCAGGATGGCTTCCACGACTTCCATGGTCAGGTCAATCTGCCGCTGGATGTCGCCGATCCAGAGTGTGGCACCACCGGGTTCTATGCTGGCTGTGCCGGAGATCAGCAGTCGTCGGCCGGCGGGCATGGCGATTTCCATCGCGCGGCTGAAGCTGCTGCCGTAGGCCGGCGCGGGGCATTGCATGGGCGAGGCGATTTCCCGCACAGTGCAGGAGGGTTTTAGCGGGCGGATGGCCCACGCCCCGACGGCCAGCGCGGTGCCGAAGGGATTGCGCGCCTCGATGCCGGTGCTCGCCGGCAGCGAGCCGATGCGAAAATGACGCTGGCCATAAAACGCGGTCCGCACCTGATTAAACTCGCCGTACCACGACAGCAGATCATCGAGATAATACCACGTCCGCATCACGTCGCCAAAGGCGAAGCCAGCTTGCTGAAGCGCCGACTCCAATTGCTCCATCGTCTGCCGAGTTTGCTCGGCCGGAGTGCCGGTCGCCTGCGCGCCCAGGCTGCCCAGCAGGCAATGGCGCGCTTCGCCGTCCTCAAAAACACAAGCCACTACGCGACCACCAAGGCGCACGGACTGAACCTCGCGCTGGGACACCGCCATGACTTGCACTCCGGCCAGACCGCCCCGGACGCAGTCCGGTCCCTCGATCCACATCACTGGCCAGGTGATTTCGCCAAAGGCGGCGCGCAGTTCGGCCTCGCCGTTGCGGAGGGATTCGAGACTGCCGAAGACCCACTGCTGCACGGGGCGGGCCGCGTTGTTCCGCAACACCTCCGCCAGCCGCTCTAACAGGGCGGCGAGCGATTCACCGGGCAGCGGCAACAACGTCAGATCGAACTGGCGATTCTCCGGCGGACCCAGCGTGCGCGAAAGCCGACCCGCATGGGTCGGCCAGTTGTGAGGCACCGCTGAGTCAGTCAAAGGCTCTGAAGAAACAACAATCATGCCGGTAACGACGAAAGGAAGGTCTGGTTGTTTCATTCAAAATGCAAAGTTCGTGAATTTACTGTCACCGCCTCCTTGAAAGCTGGAATCCGAAGTTTCTGATCCGCAATCCGTAAGGAACCGGAACGCCAACTCCTTTGGCAAACCGGCCGACCAGGGCCGCCTGGTTCCCGACGGTGCCAGGCCATTACTCCACCGGCGGCCGCATCCATTCAGCAGCCGGTGGGCGAGGCTCCTGCCAAGCCGCGCTGTGGCTCTGCGGAGCGGGCGGCTGGCCACCACGCCGTCTGGTGTCACCGCCTCCTTCGCGGTCATCGCGCGACCGCAGCGTTCTTTTCGAATTGCTGGAGGCGTGTGCAGAGAACGCAAGGGATAGTCGTTGCCATGCTGCCGAAGGGCTGGGCCGCCCCGGCTCTCGGTCGCCTCCTCAAACCGGCGCGGCCAGGAGGGCGCGCACTGACTGCCACACCCGCTCGGTGGAAAGGGTGGGCAACCCATCCTCCGCGCGGAGGACCGTCAACCGCTCGCCACGCGGACGCCACACAGCCTCAACGGTGTCGCCCCAGAGCACGACACACGGCAGGCCGAGCGCCGCCGCCAGGTGCGTGATGCCTGAGTCGTGGCCCACAAACGCGCCACAGTGCGCGAGCCAACCCGCCAGTTCCGCCAGCGGCCGGCTGCGCGCCAGTGTGAAGCGATCCTTCGGCAGCGTCCCCGCCAGGCGCTGGAGGCGGTCGCCTTCCGCTTCGCCACCGACCAGGAGCAGATGCCGGTCGGTTTGATCCAAGAGTCGGACAACTAACTCTCGCCACTTCGCCTCCGGCCAGTTTTTGCGCTCACTGCCGCTGCCCGGATGGAGGGCCACCGGCGCGCTGGCGCAGGGCGACAGGAGCTGGCGGGCGGCGGGCGGCACTTTCAAGCGCGGCACTTCATCCACGTCAAAAATCGCCAGCCGCTCCAAGGGTTTCAGGTAAATTTTCGCCGCATGAATCTGCTCGCCGTCGCACGCTCGATGCGGTCCGACTATGAATTGCGCCGGCGCGCACCGGGCCACGTTTTCCTGGAAGATTTGGTCGGGATCGAAGAGGTAGGAAACGATGATGTCGAAACCGGAAAAGTAATCGCGCAGGCTTTCCGCCAGCGTGCCGTGGCGCGCAAAGAAGCCCGCCAGCGCCGGAGCCTCGATGGGGCGGACGGCGTCCACCACCGCGCCGGCCAGCGCGAGTTGGGCGATGTGCGGGTAGCCGAGGACTTCGAGGTGGGCCTGGGGAAACTGTTGGCGCAGCGCGGTGAGCGCCGGCAGTGTCAGGATGAAATCGCCAATGGCACCGCCGCGAATGACGAGAAGCCGGCCCAGCTTCCGGTTCACGGGCGCGCGGCGAGGCTGACCGGCAGCGGCGACCGCACGCTGGACTGGTTCAGCTCGCGCAGTTCCGCCGCACGGAAGGCGGTCAACCCCAGCACCACGACCAGCAGGCCGAAGGCGAGGCGCGCGGCGCAGCCGAACTTGATGCGTTGCTCGGTGGCGGTGGCCCATTCCAGGAGGTTGCGGCAGCGCCACGGCGAGATCGTGAACCACATGCCCGCCACCACCAGCACATACGCCCAGCCCACGATCACGAGCCGCCATTCGGTGTCGGCCCAGCGCGCCGTGTCCACCATGAGTTTGGCCAGCAGGAGAAACACCACCGCCAGCCCCCGCACGGCCAGAAAGTCCCGCACGAAGATGCACGTCGCCAAGCCGATGGCAGCGAAAAAGAGCATCATCTTGTCCTTGTAGGCGGCGAAATCCGACGCGGCTTCAGTGTTGACGTTCCACACGAACCACGCCGTGCCGAGCACCATGAGGAACAGGCCGGCCGGCGTCGAGCGCGCGAAGGCACGCACCGCCAGGGTGAAGGCGCGCGGCTTCAGCAGGCCGAGGATCTGCGGCGCGCAGAAGCCCAAGCCCAAGAGTATGGATAGTGTCGAAAGTTTCATGTCAGCATCGGAAATCGGTGGAGAGCATGGGGATACCGGCTGGCGGAGGGAAGCAAAAACCAGTTCCCCGGGGCCGCTCGTGGAGAAGTTTGCGGCCCGGAGTTTTTCGGCGCGACGCCGAAAACCATACGGCGGAGGCGCGTGCGCCCCGGGCGGCCGCGCCGCTACGGCCCACTGTTCACCCGCGCTGCCAACGGTTGGCGGCGTGCGGAATTATTTGAACCCGAGTTCCGAAATCGAGAAGGCTCTTTCAAAACTGTAGGAGCCGACGTAAGGAGGCTCAGAACTCCTGACCCGAAGAAATAGTGTGGGCCGCCCGGTGAAGGCACCGGGCCTACAGAACCGCGTCTTTGCTGTAGGCCGG
>CAINDV010001305.1 GCA_903847485.1 uncultured Verrucomicrobiota bacterium | reverse complement strand
TCGGCCTACATCCCCATAAAACCGCCCTCATGCAGGCCGGGTACCCTCACCCGGCGGGGAGTGACGGGATCAAAATGCGAATTGCCGCTTTCTGCGCTAGCAATGGAGCCGGCGTCGTGGTTCAATGTGCCCGCATGAAAACACTTTCTATCCTCCCACTGGTTGGGGCCTGCGCGGTCCTGACCTTCATCTCGTGTAGCAGCCCGAACCACGGCTCGGGCCACTCCACCACCGAACTCTTCAATGGCCGGGATCTCATCGGCTGGCAGTCCGTGCTGGCCGATACGAACGTGTCGCGCGAGGCGGTCTGGTCGGTGCGCGACGGCTTGATCGTTTGCCAAGGCGAGCCGTTGGGCTTCCTGCACACGAGCGAGTCATTCACCAACTTCCGCCTCGTGGTGGAGTATCGCTGGGCACCCGGTGCCAAGCCGGGCAACAGCGGCATCTTCAGCCGCATCAACGGCTCGCCCCGCCCGCTGCCGTGCTGCGTCGAGGTGCAACTCCAACACGGCAACGCTGGCGATGTGATGGGGCTACAGGGCTTGACCCTGGCTGCCGGCCAGCCGCGCGGCTTTGAAGTCATGAACCACAAAGTGGCCGGCGACATCCGCGGGGTGAAAAAGGTGGTCGCCGCCGAGAAGCCGGCGGGCGAGTGGAATCACGTCGAGATCCTGGCGCAGGGCGGCAGTTACACCGTCTGGATCAACGAGCAAAAGGTGAACGAGGTCGCAGGCATCGCGGTCATCGCGGGGCAGGTCGGTCTGCAATCGGAGGGCGGCGAAATCCATTTCCGGCGCGTCACGATCACGCCGATGGCGAACTGAGCCGTAGGCCCAGTAGGACAGGCGTCGCGCCGGTCTCTGACCTCGAGGGAGCTTGGTCCTAGTGGAGGGAATGGATTGATGATGGAGACCGGCGCGACGCCTTTCCTACGCGCCATGTCCGCCAAACCGCTGCCTTCACTTCAAAACCATTCCCTCTGGGCAATGGTCCGAGCCGGGCACCTCCGCGCGGATAGAGGCCTGCTGCCGACACGGCCGCAAGGCAGCGGAGACGAGGAAGTAGTGAAGAAGCCTGCCGCCATTCCGGGCGCGGGCATCCGGCCTGCCCCCCGCAAAACCGCCCGCTTGTAGGCCGGGTGCCCTCACCCGGCGTCCCGAGCTGGTCTAGATGAGAATTGCTGGTCGCGCCAAAGGCCCGCTATACATCCGTGCTCCGGTCTGATACATTCTTCCCACCTATGTCAACGGCACCGAAAACACTGGACGATATTTTGCTCGAAGCGGAGGAGAAAATGTCAAAAACCGAACAACATGTGACCAACGAGTTTGCCGGGGTCCGCACCGGCAAAGCTTCACCCGCACTGGTGGAGAATCTCATGGCCGAGGTCTATGGCTCGCAGATGCGCATCCGCGAACTGGCCGGTATCACCACCCCGGACCCGCGCTCGCTGGCCATCCAGCCCTGGGATGCGGCCGCGCTGCATCCCATCGAGAAAGCCATTCAGAAGGCGAACATCGGCATGAACCCCTCCATTCAGGGCAAGGTGATTCGCATCTTCTTTCCCGAACTCAGCCAGGAGCGGCGCCTGGAGTTTGTGAAGATGGTGAAGCACATTTCCGAGACGAACCGGGTGGCCATCCGGCATATCCGCCGCGAAGCGATGGAAGAGCTTAAGCGGCAGAAGGCGGCGGGCAAATTACCGGAGGACGACGAGAAGATGGCCGAAAAGGAACTCCAGAAGCTCCACGACGATCACATGGCCAAGATTGACCGGCACCTAGCGCACAAGGAAAAGGAAATTATGACCGTCTGATCCCAGCACCCGGCGCGGGCGGCTGGCGTCAGCGCGACCGAGGTGTGTTGCTCGAGCCGGCCTCGAAACGGAACACCGTTTCCCCAGGCTTGGCGTAGCCGAGACTTTCCCGTACCTGGCGCTCTAGCGTTTTGGGGTCGCGGCTCAGCGCTTCGATGGACGCCTTCAGTTGCCGGCCAGCCGCGTCCTCCTTCTGAATCTGGGTGTCGAGCCGGAAGATCTCCTTGCGCATACGCTCATTGCGCTCGATGACGGGAGCGTACCAGATGGACACGGCCACCACGGCGGCGGCCATGATCAGCAACACCACCACTTTGGAGAGCTTGCTCCAGATGCCAAGATTTACGTCGTTCACAGTCAGTTTCGCGCGGAATTACGCGCCGGCATTTCAACCCATTTCCCACCCTGATTCCAAGCTAAATATTTTCGCCGGAACTGGCCGTCGCCCGCCACCGCCCGCACTTCCCGCCCAAATCACTGGCCAAGTGGAAGCACTGCACGCCGCCCAGACGGACGTTGGTCACGACGTTTTCTCCGCGGGAGAAACCGGGAACGGTCTTCCCTGGCGTCCAGACGGCACTTGCCAAACTGGGTGAGCCTGCGAGTGAGCGCCGCCGGCCGGGAGCCGGCGCACTAACCGTCACGGCGGCCCGCCCTTCAGCCATCGGGCCAACCGCTCCGGCACGGTAGCCGGCCGTAGCGGCGGCTTGGCCGAGCGCTGCGGGATTCCGGAACAAAACCGCCGTGCAGACTCGCGCCGGCCCGGCGGTGGAGCATGGCGACTTTCCGCCAAAAGCCGCCACCGGGGGACCAAGGCCGCTCCCGGCCCAAGGTGTTTTTTCCCCGACCGCGCATACAACCATGCCGGGGAAGGCCCGCCATGCTGGGCGAATTTCCCGCCCGCCGCCTCGATAATTCCTGGCCGGCGGCCGCGCGTTCCTGGACCACGGTCGCGACCTCCTGGGAAGCCGCCGCCATGTCCTGCGCCCCTGCCGGCCCCTCCCAACCCGATTTCCAGCCTCATTTGGCCGTTGCGACACCTGGCAGGAGGCGAGTTAACGAGGCTCGAACCCCCAACCAAACCGGAACTTCCCATGAACCTCTCTGCAGATTTGGGGACGACCACAGATGGAAAAAGAAGGCCGGCTGTCTCTGCGGTCGTCTCCGAATTGGCGGGGGATCGCACCGGTTCATGGCCCAAATGAGCGGTCTCAAAACTGTGGCGGCTACCCATGAACCGGCGCTTCGTAGCGGTGCCTCGGCAGAGCGC
>CAINDV010001304.1 GCA_903847485.1 uncultured Verrucomicrobiota bacterium | reverse complement strand
GGTTGGGCGGGAGTAAGAGCGGGGTATCGCGGTCAATTGCAATCAAGCGGGCAGCCATGGCTAGATCAGACGCCGGGCGTGCGCGCCGGTTCAAACAAAATGCAAGAAACCTGCGGTTTCTAAGTCCGACAGGCTCCTAGGAGATGACTTCGCGCTCTGATTAGCCAGCCACCCGCCACTGGAAGGCGATGATCGCGCAACTTGATGAGTATAGGGAGAAACTCTTTGCCGATCCGAACCAGGTGAAAACACCCATGGGACCGCTCCTCATTCAACCCCAGCGAACCAATAACCTCATGGAGCGCTTCGTCCGCGACTTCCGTCGCGGGGCGCGCCGGCGAACCGGACACAACGCGATCAGCCGATGGCTGCAAAGTGTGGTGGCCGACACGCCGCCGATCAAGAATCTGGATCACCCTCACTATCTGAAAATCCTCCTCAACAGTCAGGCCAACTTAGAAGCACGCTTTGCGCAAATTAATTCCTCGCGTCTATTCCAACCAGAGCTGCGGGTCAGGATGTCTGAGCCTGGGCGAATGCCGGGCTGGCGGTGAGTCTGAGAAAGCTGAGTTTGCACGTCGAGCCGATAACTCCACCGGGGTGTCAGTGGGTCAGTGGGTTGCGAAGGCCAAAGGAGCCGATACCGAGCACCATCGCCTTTGCACACCCGCCATCAACGCCACAAACTGAGTCCGGCGGTCTTGAGGGTTGGGCTGACTTGGCGGCGCTCGGCCTCCTGACGGAGAGCGTCTTTGAGTTCAGCACCAAATTTCTCCTCCTCGGTCAGACGGAGAATCAGGTCGTTGAAATACCCGACGCGCGACCAATCCCGGTCGGAGCCGGGTCGTTCTCTTAGGTTCGCTGCCTGAATCCGGTCGAGGAGGAAACGCGCGAGGAGCAGGTTTTGGTCGGGATACGGCTGTGGCGGGGGTTGGTCGTGGGCCAGCGCTTCGCCGGTCAAGCCGAGATATGAAGCCGGTTTGCCGGTGAGACGGGCTAGGTTTTGCGCGGCGGTCTGGCGGTGCCGGAAATGAGCCACCTTGTGTCCCTGCACATAGAGGGCTTGTAACTCGGTATCTTCGCAGGCAGCGGCTTCGAACAGAGGGATGTAGGTGTCATCTGCCGGCTGACCATAAGGCCGCTCGAACCGCATGAAGTAATCACCCATCACATACTCCCGTCTGGAGGCCAGCATGTCGCGGTAGTCACGGACCAGGAAGGTTTGCTCGGCGGCATCCAGGCGCGTTGGCAACATGAGCTCGCGGGGTATCTGCACCCCCGAATGGGCTGTGTCCAGATAAGCCCCGGGGTTGAGCCTTTCAGTGGTTTGGTGGAAGTAGAGGTCAGGTGCGATCTCGAAATCAATACCGGCACCCTGTTGGTAGGTTTGATGACAGAAGAGGGCGTGCAAAGCGAGACGGCGCAGGGCTTTGCGCGCGGCTGTGGAGTCGGAGGTTTGCGTCAGCACCCAGGCGGCGTAGCGGGCGGCGGGTAGGTTGGTGCCGTCGAGCCGGGGTCCCAGTTGCACCACGGTGTTAGACCCGGCGCAGGTGGTCAACACCCGCAGGGCATAATCCTCGGCGGGCTGGCCCAGGAGCGCCAGTACCGCCTGCTCGCGCTGCTGGCGCTCGGAGTCATTTGCACAGGGAATCCGGAGGAGGTTTTGCGCAGCTTCCCGGCGGGTATCGTTTTCGTTGTTGCCCAATTCGCGAAGCAACAGGGACAAGGCTTTGTCCCGTTGCGGACCGTCGGCGGCCAGCCGGGCGGCAGCAATAGCCACCTGGGGTACGGGCGCGTCCAGCAGATGAAGCACAGGTGCATCCAAGCCGCTTAACGGCTGGGCGGCGGCAGCCTCCAGAATAGCGCGGACTGGATAGGCGGAGGCCTGGAGCACGGCCGGAGAAGCGCTGGCAACGATTCCGACCGCTCGCCGCAACGGTTTCTCATACTCCGGTTGTGGTGCCAGGGCGGTCAGGCGGGCGTATTCCCCGAGTGCCGTAAAATCTGTTTCCTCTTCAAACAAGACTGCGAGCAGCACCGGCCGATTGGCCCAGGCAAGAGACTTAGCGGCGGCTTGGGGCATCTTGAGCCGATCGCGCACAGCTCGGAAAAAGGCAAGCTGGCGGGCTGGCGGCAGGTCGGCGCGCGCGACCGCCCGGAGCGTGTCCTCCTGCCGGAGCGTACTATTTGACTTGCGGACTTTCTCCATCAACTCGTCAATCGGCTGGCCGGATTCATCCAGGAGCAGCCACGCGGTGATGAATGGACCTGCGCGCCAGTCTTCCTCCGTCAGCGCCCGACGCCGGATTTCGGGCAGCGCTTCCGTGTCGTGGCCAAGCCCATAAACCAGTGCCGCGTCGGCAGCCTCATCGGTGATGAGCATGTGCCGCAAAAGCGGGCGGATTTCGTCTCGCGGAAGAGCTGCGAGTTTCTGGCAGCGCGCGCGATAGTGCTCGTCGGTTTCCTTAAACCGGAGGCCGGCGGTTTCGAGAAACTCTTTTTGGGCGGCGGTAAGAGCATGGTCCTTGGGGTCGGCCAGGGCCATTGCCAGGCGGGCTTCGGCGGCCACGCGCCAGGACTTATTAGTGGCCGATTGGCTCAAAACAGAGCGCGCGGTAGGAGTGCCATTGGTCGCCAGGCGACGGATGATTTCCACGCAAGACCAAGGTTCTTTGCTAGTCACCAGCAGCGACCCCAGTAACTCGGCCGCTTCTTCGCGATGCCCCGCTGCTTCCGCAAAGCTGGCTCTTGGGCTGACATTCGGAAAAGCGGTTGTATTGGTCCAGGCCGATTCGAGCAGGGCTGCCGCGCGCGGGTCGCCGGGAAAGCGGCACAGGCTGAGGGTGGCTTCCGCGCGGAGCCGCTGTTGTGGGTCGCTCCCCATCCGCAAGAGCGCCTCCTCCAGAGCGGGAGTTGGTTTGACACCGTCCAGGATGCGCAGGCATTGGCGGGCCGATTCGAGATTGGTGGATTGGAGGCCGGCAATGAGTTGGGTAACAAGCTGTTCCCGCCGCTCCCATAGCCAGGGGTAGGGCTGCTGCTCATAAGGCAGCGTGTTGTCACGCACGCCCAGTGCCTGGATCTTCTGGGTGCTCAAGGCCGTATCCGGCGCGGGCGTGCCCAGATCGCGTCCAGAAATGAGGGCGACCGAGACGAAAGCAAGCAACGGCAAGCAATGGTATCTTCGCATAGCAACCTGATTGAACTTAGCCCCGGGGAACTTGTCAACCCGGTGATGGTAAGAGAAGGGTAAAGGCAGGCGCGGGATTTGAGGCTAACGCGACGCAATCCGTGGTCTTTCCCACATGCCTGGCTCTGGCTTGCGAGGTACCCTCACCCGTGTTTGAAGGGGCGCAATCACACTACGGCGCCGGGGCAACCTGTTTCGGAGACTGGACCTTTGCGCCCGGAGCGTAGGAGATGCTGTCGTGCGGAGCTACCGCGTATCCGAACCTTTCGAGGTAATAGTCGGGCGGGCGAAAATCATCATGTGCCGCTTTCAAGGTAGCCTGAAGGCGTTGTTCCATTTCTTGAGCCAGGGCGGCATAGGGAGGCTGGTTCACCAGGTTGTTGGTCTGGCAAGAGTCGTTGTTATTGTCAAACAACAGCCAGGGACCCTCCAGTCGGCGGACGTAGGTATAGCGGCTGGTCCGGATAGCTCGGTAAGGGGTATCGCGGTCTTTGCCCGCGAACGGCGCCACACCCATGTATAGGGCCTCGCGCTCCGGCAGTTCGTGTCCCCCGGCAGTTACCAGGGCGGACAAGTCTCTACCTTCCACAGTCGGAGGGATTGGGACTCCTGCCAGACTTAGGAGCGTGGGCATGATGTCGGGCGTGGTAAGTGGCGTGAGCACGGCGCGGCCAGTTGCACCGTGGGCCTTGGGATAGCGCAGGAGGAACGGAACGTGGGCCGATTCATCATAGGGCACCTGCTTGGTAAAAGGTCTGATGCCGTGCGATCCCATCATTTCGCCATGGTCGGAGGTAAAGACGAGAATGGTGTTCTCTTTCAGCCCCACTTCCGCCA
Organism: uncultured Verrucomicrobiota bacterium; assembly: GCA_903847485.1. Taxonomy (GTDB): domain Bacteria; phylum Verrucomicrobiota; class Verrucomicrobiia; order Limisphaerales; family JAJXZI01; genus CAINDV01. Next base: position 1,104 of record CAINDV010001304.1, on the reverse strand, counting down.
GAGTGGCTATCAAATCTCCGAGGCATTGGTCCAGGGCGCTGGTATGAGCGTAGTAGCCTTGGGCCTCGGTGCGAACTTGATCGGTCTGCATTTCGGGCGGGACATTCGGACGGAACTTCAATTGCCCCGGAGGATACATGGCTTTGAACTGGTCGGGAGCGGTGCCGTGGGGAAAGTGGGGAATCCCGTAAGAGAGGAACAGACAGAACGGCTGGCCGGTGCGGGCGTGGTCGCGCAGGTACTGTTGGGCATCCTTCGTCTCGGCCAAGGCATCGTAGCCGTCCCAGAACTTCTTTTCGCTGGAGTTACCCGTGTAGTAATGCGAGCGGTTGTAAGTGTGGTCGCACTCCGCGACCTTCCAGTAATCAAATCCCTGGCGGCGCTCCGGCGGGATATAACTCGAACGCCCGTGTCCATCCAGGTGCCACTTACCGATATAGGCCGTGTCGTAACCCGCTGGCTTGAGCACCTCAGCAATAGAGACTTCGCGGTCGGGCAAGTAGGCGTCGTTGAGGAACATCCCCGTGGTCGTCGGGAATCGGCCCGTAAGCAGCGCCGCCCGGTACGGGGTGCAGACCGGGCACACAGAAACGGCGTTGCGGAAATTCAGACTTTCTTTGGCCAGAGAGTCCAGGTTAGGCGTGCGCACATTCGGATCCCCGGCGTAACCGGTCGCCGAGTCGCGCAACTGATCGGCAAAGAGGAAGAGGATGTTGGGTTTGGTGGCTGTGACGGCGGAAACTGCCGGCGCTGCGCTCAGGAGAGCGACGAGACCTGCTATAGGAAGATAGGAGCTCCGGTTCATAGTCCGGCGGCTGCGGAGTTGATTAGCCCTTGGGTGGTGGCGAACCAATCCGGTGAAATTGCACGCTGGAGTTGTTGGGCACGGTTTCATTAGTGATAGATGACATGAATGCTGGCGGACGCGCAACCAAATTCCTGCGTCCACCGCAAATGAATTCAGGGTCTTCTGGCAATCTTGTCGGCCCGGTGCCATCACCTGGTGGGGCGGCGGTGCGCGGGGAACGCCGGGTCAGGGGACCCGGGCCTACAAGGCGACCCGCCTCTGTAGGCCCGGTGCCCTCACCGGGCGCGCTCCGGACG
>CAINDV010001303.1 GCA_903847485.1 uncultured Verrucomicrobiota bacterium | reverse complement strand
GCCATTACCCACCGACCGGGATCACGCCGACAAAAATGTCGGCGCTCCGTTTTGGCCGTGGCTCCGCCGGAGCGTCGCCCTACCGGCCCCATTTTTTACCCGCCATTTTTCTGCCAGTGGTTCGGTTTTAGCAGGGCCAGTGTAGGCTTTCGGAATTCGGATTTCGGATTTCTTTCGGATTTCGGGCTTCGGATTTAGGATTTCCTCTCCCATCTCACCCATGAAAGCCTCCGTCACCAAGGCTCCCTTCGGCCAACTCGCCGACGGTCGCACCGCCGATCTCTTCACCCTCACCAACGCTCACGGCCTCATCGCCAAGGTGACTAACTACGGCACCATCATCACCGAACTCCACGTCCCCGACCGCACCGGCCAGCTCGCTGACGTCGTTCTCGGCTACGACAATCTAACCGCCTATCTCAAAGGGCATCCTTACTTCGGTGCCACCTGCGGGCGCGTCGCCAACCGCATTGCCAAAGGCCGCTTCAGTCTTGACGGTAAGGATTACCAACTGGCAGTCAACAACGGCCCGAATGCCCTTCACGGCGGACTTAAAGGCTTCGACAAAGTCCTCTGGCAGGCGGAACCGCTCCCGACTACCGGCGTGCGCTTCACCCACACCAGCCCCGACGGCGACGAAGGCTATCCCGGCAACCTATCCGTTAGCGTCATCATTTCGCTGACCAGCAGCAACTGCCTGGTGATTGACTACACCGCCACCACGGATAAGGCGACGCCGCTGAACCTTACTAACCACACTTACTTCAACCTAGCCGGTCACGGTGACATCCTCGCTCACGAACTAACGATCGCCGCCGATTTCTACACGCCGGTGGACGACACCTCGATCCCGACCGGCGAAATCCGCGCCGTCTGCGGCACGCCGTTTGACTTCACCCAATCCACGCCTATCGGTGCCCGCTTCGAGATACTCGCCGGCGAGCCACGCGGCTACGACCACAACTATGTCCTCAGTGGCGACCCTAGCGGCTACAACCACAATTTCGTCCTGTGCGGCACGGTGGAAAACCCGCCGCTCGCCGCGCGCGTCGTCGAACCGCAGACTGGCCGCGTCTTGGAAGTCTTCACCACCGAACCGGGCGTGCAGCTTTACACCGGCAACTGGCTGGACGGCACCGCCCCCGGCAAAGGCCGCGCTATTACCCGGCACAGCGCCTTCTGCCTGGAGACCCAGCACTTCCCCGACTCGGTGAACCGTCCACACTTCCCAAGCACGATCCTACGCCCCGGCCAGACCTACCGGCAGACCACGATCCATCGCTTCTCGGTCGCCTGACAGCTTGGAACTTAGCCGTAACCATTCAGTTCGGAATTAACGCAACGGCATGAAGCGGCGGAGCCGCAACCAAAGTGGAGCGCCGGTTTGCAACCGGCTTTGAACGACCCGCCGCGCAAAGCCGGTTGTCAACCAACCGGATAAGCACTGTAGGAACTAGCCATTTCATTCCACTCAGAGTCTCACCGTGAAACTAAACTGCACCCAATGAAGCGTCTTGATCCTGCGTCGGCGGCGGCGCGTAACCTGGCCAGTGGCCGCTATGTCATTCGCCAGGCGGACTCCGCAGTCCTCGCCCAGGTGCATGTCTCGTGGATGCGGGCAGCGGGATGGAATCCCGGCCGGCATGACGCCGAGACTTTCATCGCGGCAGATCCGGCGGGCTTCCTGGTAGGCGAGTTGGACGGCCTGCCGATTGCCTGTGTCAGCGGCGTCCGCTATGACAATTCGTTTGGGTTCATCGGGTGCTACCTGGTGCAAGAGAGTTATCGCGGTCAAGGGTATGGGCTGGCGATCCACGAAGCCGCGCGGGCACACCTAGCTGGCTGCACCCAAGGCGGGGATGGAGTGCTGGCCAACGTGGCGAAGTACCAGCAAATCGGCCGCGTCTACGCCTATCGCAACACTCGCTACCAAGGCCGCAAGGAGCCATCTGCGGGCATAGGTTGCGCCGCAGTAGTTGACGTTCGGGGAATTCCTATGCTGGCGATTGAAGAGTTAGATCGCGCCTGCTTCCCAGCCCCACGCTGGGCCTTTCTCGCAAGCTGGCTCCATCAGCCGGACGCGCACGGATCGGCGATAGCTGAACCAAATGACCCGACCCGGCTGCGCGGTTACGGTGTCATTCGCCAGTGCTTTCAGGGATGGAAGATCGGGCCGCTGTTTGCGCGGGATCCGCAGACGGCTGATGACATCTTCTGTGGCCTGGTGGAGCGGATTCCAGAGGGGGATACATTTGTCTTGGATGTCGCCGAACCGAACGCCAATGCGCTGATGCTGGTTCGCCGCCATCAGATGACCGAGGTCTTCGCCACCGCCAGAATGTACACTGGACCGTTTCCGCAGATGAATTTGGATTGGGTCTACGGTGTTACCACGTTCGAGCTAGGTTGAGCGTCAGACTGCAACAGGCATCTTTGCAATGAAGACCGCAGTTATTCAGTTCGGAATTAACGCCAAGGCATAGCGCGGCCAAGCCGCAACCAAAGTGGAGCGCCGGTTTGCAACCGGCTTTG
>CAINDV010001302.1 GCA_903847485.1 uncultured Verrucomicrobiota bacterium | reverse complement strand
GGGTTCTTGATGACGTAGGGCCGCGGGTGCTTCCGCAAAAGCTTCTCAGCTTCGAGGCGGTTTGGTGCGACGAAGGATTTGGGGAAAGGAATCTTGAACTCCGCGCAGAGTTTCCGTGCGAAATCCCGCTCCCGCTCAATGCGCATCGCCTCGCCGGTGGGGCAGAAAACCGGCGTGCCGGAGTGCAGCAACTCCTCCGCCCACGGCGCTTGCGCCCAGTCAATGGACTGCGGCACCACCACGTCCACGCCGCGCGCCGCCAGCAGCGGCACTGGGCTGGGATGCGTCTCCCGCGCAAACACCGCGCCGCCCAGCGACGGCGGATAGTGGCCGTAATTGCGCGTCAGGTACGTGCTGGTGACCGCTCCGGCGTCGCGCAAGACGCTGGTGACGCTGTGCGCGAAAGACCCTACGCCCAGGACCATGACTGAGGGCGGACGCTTCGCGGGGCGGCGCTTCATCGGCGGCGCGCCTCGGGCGTGGTGGCAGTCGTAAAATGAGTGGCAGCGAACATGAAAATGGCGGTCGGCATTATGGGGCGCGGCGGGGTGATGACAAGCGGGTTTGAAAAAGCAATTCTCATTAGGGCCTTGGCACCCCCGCCGGGTGAGGGCACCCGCCTACCAGCGGGCGGCTTCGTGGCGGGTGTAGGCCGGTGCCCTCACCCGGCGGGAGTTACCAAGGCCATAATGAGCAGGCCAAGCGCCTTGGGGCGCGTGGCAGGGCCGATGAACCTGTTTCCGTTCATCCCTCGCTCCGGCGATTTATGGATGAGTTCATTGGAAGCATTGCTGCCTCAGAGACTTGCCCGCCCGATCATCGCATCGCCACCCTTTTCGAGTTTCGGACTTCGGATGCTCCCCCTCCGGCCTGTCAGAGGAGCTAGCGTTGATCCGGCAGGCGCAGGAACTGGCGGCACGCGTCCGGGCGTGAAGATTCTGCTTGTGCCCGGCGCAGCAAGAGATGAGCCTTAGCGTGCCATGAAAAAACATTCGTCTCTATCGTGTTCCTCAGCGTCGTTGCTGCGGTTGTTCTCGCAGGTTGCAGTAATTCGGACGGGCCGAAGGCGCCCGATGCTCCAGCCCACCTTCGACCAATGCGCCCGCACCGGCCAAGTAACTGATTGTAGGGTCTGGAAAGCGGTCGGCCTCTCAACCACCGTTTTCCCGCCACAAAATTGTCAATTCACGTACCGCCTCGAACCATGCAAACCAAGTAGGATAAATATGAAACCCATGAACTCCATTCCAACCAATAACTCGCTGTCGTCTCCGGCAGCGCTCACCTCCAGCCGGCGGCCGGTCCACCTCAACTCGCTGCACACCCCGCGCTGGGCGTTGGCCGCCGCCTTGGCGCTCGGCACGCTCGGTTCCGCGCACGCGCAAACCTTGGTCAGATCCGCCGACTTGTATGTCAGCATGATTGGCAGCACCAACCACCATGCGCTTCAACTCGTTGCCCACGAAGGCGACGTGCTCAAGGTGAACTACGAGACCGACTTCAACTACGGCTATGCCTACATCCCTTGGGAATCCGTGGCCTGGGTCCCCTTTTCTGGGGCGCGCGTTTCCGCGGCGATGGCTGGGATGAATGAATTTTTGGAGCCGATCCAGGACCGCGGGCTG
>CAINDV010001301.1 GCA_903847485.1 uncultured Verrucomicrobiota bacterium | reverse complement strand
GCACATCACTACTCTGTCACCGTTAGCCGTAAAACAACGAACAAATCAACACACATCATGAAAACTCGAAGTCGAATCAATAACCTCGCGGCGATGATGGGCTTGGGCGTGAACGCCTGGGTCGCTTCTTCCGCCGAAATCACCCTCCCGGTCCAGCACCGCGCCTGCGGTATTCAGTGGAACTACACCTGGTCGGAACCTGCCAGAGAAAGCCTGCTGCTAGTCGGCGCAGTGCCGGTCGCGTTCGGCGTCGGCAATGGCAACACCTCCACCCAGTTGCGCTTCGACGTCAGCCCGCTGGCCGGGGTTTACTCCGGAATCAACTCCGTCACTGTGCGTTTGATTCATGTGGCGCCGAGCACCACCGCCACCAGCACCATGGAAGCCCACCAATTGCTTCCCGCCAACGCGGCCTGGAACAGCAGCGCCACCTTCGGCTACTTGGACGGAACCACTACTCCGTGGGCGGGCGGCAACAGTGGCGCGCTGGTGCCAGACGTGGACTATGACACGAATCTGCTGGCCAGCGTGCCTTACGCCTGTAACAGCCCGCTGGGCACAGCCTATGACTTGGTGATCAGCGGCGCGCCCGCCAAGGCGCTGATCGACCAATGGCTCGGCGGTCAAAACCACGGTTTGCTATTGCTGGGGCTGGTGCCGGAAGGATATGCGCTCGATAACCGCATCGGATTCTACTCCGACGGGGCGAATGCGCCGAAGTTGATTGTAAATTATGTGCCTGTGCCGGTCCCCCCAAGCATCACCCAGCAACCCACTAACACGACGGTGTTGGAGGGAGGGATCGCCACGTTCGCCATCGCCGCCTCAGGCGCCCCGCCGGTCACTTACCAGTGGCGGCGGGCTGGCACCGATCTTTCGGGGGCGACCAATACCAGTTACTCGCTAGCCAGCGTTCGCACCAATGACAACGGTGCCCAGTTCGTTTGCGTCGTCACCGACGCGACAACCCTGAGCCAGACCAGCCAGGTCGCCACCCTAACCGTTACGGCGGACACCGTGGCCCCCACGCTCTTGGGCGCGACGGGCTTGGACTTCACCACCGTCCAGGTCAATTTCTCAAAGCCGGTAAGCGCGGCGACCGCCACTAACGCCAGCCACTACACCATCGGTGCGGGCATCCAAGTGCTCGTTGCCAACCAAACCACCCCGGCGCAGGTTACCCTGACCACGACACCCCAGGTGGTGGGCCACACTTACACGCTGACCGTCAGCGGCGTACGCGATACCTCAGCCGCCGGCAACCTCATCGCCCCCGGCTCCACCGCCAACTTTACGACTCCACCCTCGACGATGATCCTCGCCGCGCAGAACCGGGCGGCTGGCGTCGAGTGGGGACCCAACTACGCGGTGCCCAACAACGAGGGTGATCTCATCGTTGGGGCCGATCCCAAAGACTTTCCCGCCGGCAATGGCCACACCTCCACCCAACTGCGCTTCGACGTCACCCCGCTCCTGGGCGGTTACTCCGCCATTCAATCGGTGAAGATCCGCCTGACCCAACTCGTGCAAAACTCGCGCGACGCTGGCACCCTGGAAGCCTACCGGCTCAAGCCCGAAAATGCCGACTGGAACAACAACGGCACCTGGGCCACCAAAGATGGGGTGAACAGTTGGTTCGGCGGGGCCAACGGCGCGATGGTTCCGGACACGGACTACGACACCAACCTGCTGGCCAGCGTGAGCTACAACCCGGCCAACGCCGTCGGCACAGTCTATGACCTCGAAATCCCCGGCAGCCTCGCCTCCGCGCTCATCGCCGCCTGGAGCGGTGGCGGCACCAACGAGGGGGTTGTCCTTCGCGGAGTCGAGCCGGCTGGCTACACCGGGGACAACCGGGTTCTGTTCTATCACCAAGGCGCGAATGGTCCCAAGCTCATCGTCCAGTTCATCCCGCAGACGCTGGCCATCACCCAGCAACCCACCAACACTACCGGCGTAGAGCGCGGTTCGGCCACCTTCGCCGTGGCGGTGAGCGGTGCGCCGCCCTACAACTACCAATGGCGGCGGGCCGGCGCCGACATCCCGGGCGCGACCAACAGCAGCTACACTTTGTCCAACCTCCGGACCAACGACGCCGGCGCGCAGTTCTCCGTCCGCGTTGGCGACGCCAGCGGCTTGCACCTGGTCAGCGCCACCGCGACCTTGCTGACGGTGACCCCGGACACCACGCCGCCAACCCTGGTTTCGGCCATCGGCTTGGACTTCATGCATGTCCAAGTCGTGTTCTCCAAGCCCGTTTCCCTGCCTTCGGCGGGCACCGCCGCCAACTACGCCATCAGCGATGGCATCTGTGTGGGGAGCGCCGAACTCACGACGGACCCGACGACGGTCTTGCTGACGACATGTCCGCAGACGGCCAGCAGCACTTACACGCTGACCGTCAGCGGCGTGCGCGATGCCACGGCGGCCGGCAATCTCATCGCCCCCGGTTCCACGGCGACCTTTACCACCCCTCTGCCTATCATCACTCTGCCCGCACAGCATCGCGCTGCTGGCGTGCAATGGGGACTGAGCTTCTCGTCGGCCAACAGTGAGTCCACTCTCATTGTGGGTGCCGTGCCCAGCGCATTCGGTTTGGGCAATGGTAACACCTCCACCCAACTGCGCTTCGATGTCAGCGGTCTGGCCGGCAAGTTCATTGCCGTCAATTCGTTGACGATCCGCCTTACTCAGAACCTCTCCAACTCCCGCGATCCCGGCACCTTGGAGGCGTATCGCCTCCTGCCCGCCAACGCCAACTGGAGCAACGATGGCACTTGGGGCACCCGCAATGGGACCACGGCCTGGGCCGGCGGAGCCAGCGGCGCGACCGTGGCCGGCACGGATTATGACACGAATGTGCTGGCCAGCGTGGTCTATGTTCCCTACGACCCCGTCGGCACGACCTATGACCTCACCCTGTCGGACCCGCAGGCTAGCGCTCTCCTCAATGCCTGGCTGAGCGGGACCAACGAAGGTCTGCTCCTCAAAGGGGTGGTGCCCGACGGCTATACTGGTGACAACCGCTGCACGTTCTATGCGAACGGGGCCAACGTTCCCCAGTTGATCGTGGACTACGTGCCCGCCCTGCCCGCGCCGACGATTCGCACGGCACGGACAGGCAGCCAACTCACGCTTTGGTGGGAGCCTTACATCCCTGGCTACACTCTGGAAAGCGCCGGGCGCTTGCCTGCGGTGAACTGGACCAACGTGCCCGGCGTCGTGAACAACAGCGTCACCGTGGGGGCGACCAACGGCACACAGTTCTTCAGGCTCAAACAATAGCCCGTACCGGTTGTGGCCACGGCGGCCGGGAGTACTCTCCCGGTCGCCTCTTTGGCGGGGCGGTCGTCGCCATTGGCGACCAGTGTTTTTCCCCGGTTGTTTTTCACGAGCATGAATGAGCCGCACATAAAAAAGCGCAACATCAATCGCCGGGCGGCCTTCACCCTCATTGAACTGCTGGTGGTCATCGCGATCATCGCAATCCTGGCGGGGTTGCTCCTGCCGGCGTTGAGTCGGGCCAAGATGAAAGCACACAATGCGGCCTGCCGCAGCAACCTCCGGCAGATGGGCCTGGGGTTCCAGATGTATCTCAACGACCACGGCAAGACCTTCGCTATCGCCTACAGCCCGGATCAATTCTGGATGTCAAAGGTTCTGATCAATGCGCCCGCAAACCCCCTCCGGATCTGCCCGGCGGCGCCGGTCCCCGCCAACCGCGTCGCTACCGACCAGGGGTGGGGCAGTGCCATGGCGGCCTGGTACGGGCCTCTGACCACGCCGCTGCAATGGAACACCGGCTTCGAGGGAAGTTACGGGATGAACGGCTGGATGTATTCAAACGATGGCAACTTGGGCTATGGCAGTGAGGCCATGCACTTCAGCAAGGAAGGCCAATTTGAACAGCCGACCAAAAACCCAGTGTTCGCCGACTGTCAATGGGCCGATGGTTGGCCGGAAGCCACCGACCTGCCTGCCCGCAACCTGCTGGTTTACCAGAGTGATTCCGACATGGCGCGGTTTTGCATCGCCCGCCACGGGTCGGTGCGCCGTCCGCCGCCCACGCTGGTTCTCCCTGGGGCTCCACTGCCAGGGGGCATCAACATGGTGTTGGTGGACGGCCACGTGGAAGCGGTGAAGCTGGGGAGTCTCTGGCAACAATACTGGCATCGAGGCTATGCCCCACCGGCGACGCGTCCCTTGTGATCATTGCTGTATCCCAACCGTGAAAACACTTGCGGCCGGTTCAATGTACAAAGCGTGCCGGGTGGTTTCGCTGTTTGCCTTTGCTGTTGCTCTGTTGCCCAGCCCCGGTTTCGCGAGGGACTTGACGCTCTGGTATAACGCGCCTGGCACAGTCCCCATGACGCAAGGGCTGCCTCTGGGCAACGGCCGTTTTGGTGGGCTGGTGCCCGGCAACGTCACCAGCGAAAATATTGTTCTGAACGAGTCCAGCCTTTGGTCCGGCAACCGCAATCTTTCTGGTGGCTATGACCTCGGCCCCAACGGAAACTTCGGCGCCTACCAACTCTTCGGCAATTTGCTCCTCAACCTGCCATCCCATGCCGGCTACACCGGCTACCGGCGAGCGCTTGACCTCAGCACCGGCGTCGCGACCGTGGATTACATAAAGAACGGCGTGGGCTATCACCGTGAGATCTTCTGCAGTGCGCCCGACCAGGTGATGGTGGTGCAACTAACCGCCAGCGCGGCGGCGGCCTACACAGGTAGCCTGACACTCACCGACGGGCACTCGTTCGCGACGACCACCACTGCCGGCGGCTTGATGTTCTCGGGTGCGTTGTCCAACGGCGAAAGATATGAGGCGCAACTGGCCGGGACGAACAGCGGCGGCACACTGGTCAACAGCGGCGGGACGATCCGGTTCACCAATTGCACGAGCCTGACGCTAGTGGTGGCATTGGGTACCGACTATGTGATGGACTACAGCCGGAATTACCAAGGCAACCACCCGCACACAAATGTTGTCGCGCAAGCGCAGGCCGCCATCGCCAAGCCGTTTTCCGCGCTCAAGACGGCGCACACCAATGATTTCGCCGCGTTGTTTAGCCGCGTGGCTCTCGCCCTGGGCACCCCACCCGTCGGACGCACGAACTTGCCAACCGACCAGCGCATCGCCGCCAACGCGGGCCACGGCGCCGACGACCCGGGCATGGCGGAGCTGATGTTTCAGTACGGCCGGTACGTCCTCATTTCCAGTTCCCGCACCGGGTGCCCGGCCAATCTCACGGCGATCTGGACCGACAACAACAACCCTGCCTGGGGTTCCGATTACCACACCGACTTCAATCTTTCGATGATGTATTGGCCGGCAGAAGTGGCCAATCTCTCGGAGTGTTTCCAGCCGCTCGTCAACCTGGTCCAGAGCCAGCTCCCGGCGTGGCGTTACGTGACCACCAACACCAGCCCCAGCGTCAACAACGGCGGATATGGCGCCGGCTTCGGCGGCACCCGTGGCTGGGCGCTGCGCATGTCGCACAATATATGGGGAGGAATGGGCTGGTTCTGGAACCAGTCCGGCAACGCCTGGTACTGCAATCATTTCTGGGAGCACTACGCGTTCACCGGCGACACCAATTATCTGCGCAACACAGCTTACCCCATTCTCAAGGAAGTCTGCGGGTTCTGGGAGGAACACCTGAAGCCTTTGCCAGCGGCAACGAACGGAGTGCCGGCCGGCACGCTCGTGGCCACCAACGGGTGGTCCGCCGAAGGTGGGCCGCGCGAGGACGGCGTGACCTACGACCAGGTGCTGATCTGGGACGTGCTAACGAACTACCTGGAAGCTTGCAGCGTATTAAACACCGATGCTGTTTACCGGGCCACGATCGCGAATATCGAGGCCGGGCTGCTCAAACCCCGCGTAGGGCCGTGGGGTGAAATTCGGGAGTATCTCTACACCCCGGACGCCCCGCCTTTGTACAGCATGCCGCTCCATCTCCTATCGGTCTTCCCCGGCCGGCAGTTGATTCCTGAACGGGATCCCGAACTGGCTGCCGCCGCCCAGTTCACTCTCGACCAGCGGAATCTCCTCAACGTTAACCCCGGTAACAACGACAGCGAACTCGGCGGGCCTTGGGAAACCGCCGTGTATGCCCGGTTGCACGATTGGTGGCGGGCCTATCAGAAGGCCGCGTGCTTTACCCGGTGGATCAACCCCAACCTCAGCGGCGTGGTGGATGGCGTGCCCGTGTGGGACGGGCCGTGCTGCATGACCGCCGGCTTTTCGGAGTTATGGCTGCAGAGCCACGCGGGTTACATCAATCTGCTGCCCGCGCTGCCGAACGCCTGGCCCGCCGGGTACGTTTCTGGCCTCCGCGCTCGTGGGGGATGGACGGTCGGACTCAGGTGGACGAATGCCGCCGCCGTGGCCACCCTCACCGCCAGCTTGCCCGGAACCTGCACGGTTTACACCCCCAATTCCGTCAGCGTTAGCCGGGGCGGACTGCCCGTCGCCACTTCGAATCCGGCGCCTGGCTTCACGCGATGGACTGCTCTAGCCGGGGAGACGTTCGATCTGAAATGGGTGTTGCCGCCGTTCCCGGCCTGCGCGCCCTCGCCGCCCGATTATGCCGCGAGTGTCAGCACCAGCGCTTCACTCCGCTGGGCTTCCGGTGGAACGAACTACCAGCACCAGGTCTATCTGGGCACCAGTGCCAACGCCGTGGTGAATGCGACGACAAACTCGCCGGAACTCCTGGGGACCACGATGGCAACGAACTTCGCGCTGCCCTGGCTACAGACCAATGCCATTTACTTCTGGCGCGTGGATTCAGTCGAGAGCACCAACAGCGGAAAAGGCAAGGTCTGGAGATTCACCACCGCTCCCATCCACAGCCTGGCGACACAGAATCGAGCATCCGGTGTAGAGTGGGCTCCGGGTTTCTCTGAACCGGCGGGGGAAGGTCTCCTGATCGTGGGCGCTGTGCCGGCCGTGTTCGGCGTGGGAAAGGGCAACACTTCCACCCAATTACGCTTCGACTTCAGCAGCTTGGCGGGCCGATTCAGCACCATCAATTCACTGACGCTCCGCCTCACACAAAACCTGTCGTTCGCGCGCGATCCCGGCACCGCGCAGGCATACCGCCTCCTGCCCGGCAATGCCGCCTGGAACGACAGCGCCACCTGGGGCACACGGGATGGGACGCGGGCATGGGCCGGCGGGGCCAGCGGCGCGCTGGTGACGGGCACCGATTACGACCCTAACCTGCTTGGCAGCGTAGCCTATAATCCGGCCAACGCTCCTGGCACGGTGTATGACCTGACCATCGCCGGACCCCAGGCCACTACTCTGGTAAATGCATGGCTGAGCGGAACCAACGCGGGCCTGCTGTTGAAGGGGGTTGTGCCCGGCGGCTACGCTGGCGACAACCGCTGCACCTTTTATGCCGACGGTGCCAATGCGCCCCAGCTTATCGTTGATTACGTGCCGGCCATTTCCCGTCCGACGATTCGCGCGATGGCTGCGGGCAGCCAACTCACGCTCCAGTGGGATGGTCCCGGTTTCTCGCTGGAAACCACTGGGCAAGTGCTGACGACGAACTGGATTCCGGTACCTGGCATCGTGAGCAACATGGTAACCATAGGCATGACGAACCGGACGCAGTTCTTCAGGCTGAAAAAGTGAAACAAGACGAATCATGAACAACCGATGTTGCCACAATCGGGCGGTCTTTGGGCTGCCTGAGTTGCCCGTGCTCATGGTGAGTCTCGCCGCCGGGATGATGCCGTGTTGCATACCGTTCGCATCCTCCGCGGAGGAGGCTCAAGCTCCTTCGGCCGTCGTGGCGGTGAGCACTGCGGCCAAGCCCCGGCCCTACAGCCGCCTGCTGTTCAGCGGATTTCTGGAACATTTCCACCGGCAGATCTACGGAGGAATCTACGAGCCTGGCTCGCCCCTTGCGGATGCCAGGGGTTTTCGCAAGGACGTGATCGAAGCGATCAAGGAACTACGTACGCCGATCGTGCGCTGGCCGGGCGGATGCTTCGTCAGCGCCTATCATTGGAAGGATGGCGTCGGCAAGGACCGCCAACCCAGTTTCGACAAGGCGTGGGGAGTGGCTGACCCCAATACCTTCGGCACCGACGAGTTTGTGGAGTGGTGCCGGTTGGCTGGCATCGAGCCTTACATCTGCGGGAATGCCGGCACCGGCACCCCCCGAGGAAATGAGTGACTGGGTCGAGTATTGCAACCAGACCCAGGGCCGTTGGGCACGCCTGCGCATGGCCGGCGGCCATCCGGAGCCCTTCAATGTCCGCTATTGGTCGGTCGGCAACGAAAACTGGGGCGGGCACGAGATCGGTGCGAAGACGATCCAAGAATGGGGCCTGTTCGTCCGTGAGACGGTGAAGATGATGCGTCGCACGGACCCGACGCTCATCCTTAGTGCGGCGGCGCTGGGGGATGATTGGAACCGGAACTTGCTTCAGCAGGCTGGCCAGAGGTTGAATATGATCTCGATCCACGGTTATTGGGACGGACTTTGGGTGAACGACCGACCGAGTGATTTTAGCACCTGTATGATGCGCTCAGGCCAGCCTGAAGAGAGTATCACCACCGTGGAACGGTTGCTGGACTCAACCGGCTTCAAGGGCCGTATAACCATCGCCTTCGACGAGTGGAACTTGCGCGGTTGGCACCACCCGGGCGTGGAGACAGGCTTTGGCCACGACGAGATCAAGGCCCGCGATCGCAACGACCTCAATGCGACCTACACCATGGCCGACGCACTCTTTTCGGCGTGCTTCCTGAACTCGTGCCTGCGCCACGCCGACACGGTGAAGATGGCCAACATCGCGCCGCTGGTGAACACACGCGGCCCACTCTTCGTGCATCCCAAAGGCATAGTCAAACGGACGACCTACCACGCGTTGAGCATGTATGCCAACCTGCTTAAGCCGCGCGTGAGCAAAGCCACGGTGACCAGTGCCCCGTTCAAACATGGCAACGGTGCCGTGCCGGCGGTTGATGCCGTAGCCACCTGCGACGAGGGGAGAAAGGACTGGCGGATTGCGCTGGTCAACCGCCATCCTTCCGCGACTGCGACCTGCGCCGTCCAGTTCGACGGAGTGGCGGTGACCGGAGCTTGTTGGGCAACGGTGCTGTCTGGAGATGCGCCCGAAGCCTTCAACGACGTTGAAAGGCCCGATCGGGTCGTGCCCCGGAGGGTCGAGTTAACATTCGAGCAAGGGGTAGTGGCGCTCCCGCCCCACTCACTGACCCTGCTCGAAATGACCCGGACACCGGTTGCGGAGCAGGGGGTGGAAAACGGGGGATTTGAGTCCGCCGGCGGCAAAGATCGCCCCGAGTGCTGGGAGCCGAAGCAGTGGGGCGAAGGCAATTACCGTTCGGTCTGGTCAGAGGAGCGGCCCCATTCGGGCCAGCGCTGCGTCATCCTGGAATCCGAAGCGGGCGCGGATTGCGCCTGGGTGCAGCACGCCCAAGTTGAACCTCATACCCGATACCGTCTGGCCGGCTGGATTTGCACGCAGGACGTGGCTCCCGGAACCGGCTGCGGAGCCTTTCTGAACGTCCAGGAAATCCAGGACATGAAGACGAAGGTGATTACCGGCACGAGCGACTGGGTGCGGGTGGAGTTGCTTTTCAACACCGGTGTGCGTGAGACGATCCAGATCAACTGCCTGCTCGGCGGCTGGGGACGGTCGAGCGGCGAGAGTTGGTTCGATGACATCACCTTGGAGCGGGTCGGGCCGTGACTTTTCATCTTTGAAAGACAGTTCGGCCACGGAGGAAAGCAGACATCGCAGAGAACTGGCTCCTTGAAGCCCGCTACTTACAAGCAGATGCCGTCTCCCGCCCGTATGTTCAGAGCGCTGAACCTCTTGCTGCTACTCGCGGCGAGCGCCACCGCTGCCGGAACTGGCACCGTGTCGGTGGCGATAACCAGCTCACACGCCACGATCCAGAATGACCTTGTCGGCGTCACTTTCGATCTCCAGACCGGTGCTTATTCGGCTTGCGAGAATCGCTCCGGCCGCGTGTGTGTCTCCAATGCCGTAGCCGTGGTGCGATTCGACAACTCCGGCGAGTTGCGAAGCGACACGGGCTACTCTTACAAAGCCACAGGGCACGCCGTTACCGCCCCCCTGGGTAGAGGCCGGACGCTCACTCTGCGTGGCACTGCCGGGGACCGCCCGGACCTGATCCTCAAGCTGACGCTGCACGCCGGTTCGGGCGCGATCATCCTGGGTGCCGGGGTGCGAAACACACTGGCCTCACCCATTCAGGTGAAGGACCTGGCCCCCTTCGCCAATGCCAGCCTGTTCCCCGGCACCGCCGGTCTGACTCACTGCAAGACCCTGGATGGGGCCGGCGGGGCCGCGCAAACCAGCGTCAAGGATGGTTTGGATCGCCAGAGCCCGAACAACCTC
>CAINDV010001300.1 GCA_903847485.1 uncultured Verrucomicrobiota bacterium | reverse complement strand
GTAGGTCAGGCGTCGCGCCTGACTCCATCTTTCATCCCACAACTCACTGCAGGATGAACCGGGCCAACTAAGCCGATGCCTTTGCCACAACGCATATTCAGGATGTTAGAGACAGGCGCGACGCCTGTCCTACGGTGCGGTGGCGCGGGCTTGGAGGGTGGTGTAGCCCTTGACGAAGGTGTTCGTCGCGCGCCACTGGGCGGTGGCTTGGTCGCCGCTGACATACCAGGCCCGAATCCAACTCGCACCGCCCCATTTCTGTGTGGCGCGCACTTCCACCACACCTTCGATGGGGAAGTTGCGCGTTTCCAACGTGATAGTCGTTGCGGCGTTGATTTCGATAGCGACATCGGCATTGCTCACCAGCGGTGCAGTCGGGTCAGCCGGGGTCGCATTGGTGGACACCGCCACAATGCTCACCGTAGGCGCGGCCTCTGGTGCCCAGATCAAGGGCGGCGTGGCTGGGGAGACGCGAATTGTTTCGGGGGAGGTGCGCAACGAAGTGGCCAGCGTGTTCGCTTCAATTCGCACACGACCATCCAAAAGGCAGTTGATTTCCCCGCTGCCCGTAACTTGTGATGCAATGATGCGAACTGCGCCACCACTTCCACCGCTACCCTGGGCAGTAGCGGAAAAGATAGAGCCTGCGTTATCGAGCACCCCAGAAACCGCAATAAGAATTGCACCACCGCCTGCGCCTCCGGACCAACTACCGCTACCGTTGCCGCCAGAGCCCCCAATCAGGGGAAGGATACTAGGATTTCCGTAAACACTGGCATAGGCACCGTTGCCGCCGTTGCCGATTCCGAGGCCAACACCAGTGCCTGCCGGTCCAGAGACACCGCCCCGGAATCCGCCCGGACCAGGCTCCGGGGGCGTCAGGGCAGCCGAACCGGCCTGCCCCAGGTCGCCGGACAAGTAGATACGCCCGGCATTGGTCGCATTCTCCCGTACGAGCCAGACGACGGGCGCGTGAGTCGGATGGTTCTTGAATCTCACCGCCACGCCCGCCGGGATGTTGACGGAGGAGTATTTGAAGACGACGGCCCACTTGCTGGCGTCGTAGATGCCTTTGCCAGCGTTGGCGCTGTTGTTGGCGTTCCAGTTGCCGGTCACGGCCTGCGAGAGGTCAATGACCACGTTGGTCGGGCTGAGGCCGGGGTTGAAGGCACCGTCCGAGCCATCGCTGGGGATGACGAGTTGGGCGTAAGCCGGCGGTAGGCAGGCGGCCAGTCCGAGCGCGGCGAGGGTGAGGGAGTAGTTAGTTTTCATGTTATGTATCTATGTTTTGTTTTGTTAGTTGTTAGTTACAGTTTGATCAATGGAATTGGTCAAAAGATCGGGGGTGGCGGGTTTCCCGCCGGGCGGGAGCGCCGGTTTCCAACCGGCCCGCGCTGCCGCCAAGTCGGAGCGCCGACATTCTTGTCGGCGTGAGCTTGGACTCGCGGACTGGCCGACAAGAATGTCGGCGCTCCGCCGGCCGGGTTCATGGCCGCCATGCGCGGCGGTTCGCGGGTCGTGGAAGCTCGCTCCCAAAGGCGAACATTCACCGGCGCTCACCAGAGCGCCGCTACGGGCGGGGGCGGGCTTCATCACTGCTGCGGGTCCTGGAAGTTCAGCACGCTGACTTCGCGGGAGATGGCTTCCCACGTCGCGGTGGGCGCGCCGAAATTGAACACGGTCATCTCGCGGGAATAGACTTGGTTGAACTCCGTCATCGGCGGGCCGGAACCGGGGTTGGCGTTATACACCGAGACTTCCTTGGCAATGGCCTCGATGGGCGCGGATGGGGAGCCGAAGTTCCACACGGTCGCTTCGCGGGAGATCGCCTCCACCGGCGCGGATGGCGAGCCGAAGTTCCAGGTCGTGACCTCGCGTGAATAGACTTGGAGAATGTCCGAGGTGGGCGGGCCGGAGCCGGGATTGGCGCTATAGACGGAGACTTCCTTGGAGATGGCTTCCAGTCTCGCCGTGGGCGCGCCGAGGTTGAAGACGCTCGCCTCGCGGCTGTAGAACTGCGGCGTGGTGCCCGGCCCGCCGAAGAGGTCGCGGAGGTAGAAGGCGTAGTTGGACATGCCGTTGGTCAGGCAGGGCTGGCTGGCGTCGTAGTAATTCAGCATGTCGAGGCAGTTGGGGTGCTGCAACTCGTAGCTATCGTCAATGCCGTCGTGGTCGGTGTCTTTCGGGTCGAACACACTGTGCGATTGGACGCGGAAGAAGCCGTGCTGCGGGCCAACCGCCACGGAATAGGACCACACCGGGCCGGGGCTGCCGAGGGACGCGCCGACGTTGGTGAAGGTCAGGAAGTCGGTGGTCCACTCCAGCGTGTAGTAGGATTTCGGGTCCGCCGGCAGGCTGAGGGTGAGGACGCTGGTGGCGGGATCGAAGCCGTACTTGAGTAATAAATCGTCGGCGGAGACGGGCGCGGCACCCAACAGTAATAGGGCAGTGGCGAGAGGGAGGAAGCGGTTTCTCATAGTGTAGGTGTTCTGGGAGCGGACTTGGTGGAGCAGGCGGGAGTTGCCAGCCGGGAATTCCCGGCGAGCAAGCGGTAATGTTGGACGGCCGTGCGGCCACCGGCGAGAGCCGGGCGGGCGGTCAGAGGCGGCGAGAGGGCGAGGCGGCGGGTTTCCCCGGGTTTTGTAAAGTAATCTGTGTAAGTGGTTTTTTTGTTTGGTTTTTGTGGGTCTAATTTCCCGCGTTTTGGCAGCGATATAAAGCGAGCAGGGGGCGAGCGGCGAGCCCCAGTTCGCGCCC
>CAINDV010001299.1 GCA_903847485.1 uncultured Verrucomicrobiota bacterium | reverse complement strand
GGTGGAACCGGCTGGTATCCTCGGTGCGGGTGGGGGTGGAACATGCTATCGGGGGGCTGAAGCGTTTTGGGGCGGCCGCGAACATCTACCGCCACCACAAGGCTCGTTGTGACGATCGCTTCAATCTGCTGGCCGCCGGTCTGTGGAACCTGCGACTGGCCTTCCAAACCACCTGAGCAAACTTCAGAATGCACCCGCTCCCGCTCGCATAGCTATTGCACAACAAGTCTAATACCGAAAACTGATGAACGAATATCAAACGACTGGAAACGTAACGGTCAGTGCCCTGAAGGCGGACCTGAGCCGCCAGACCGCCCGGAAGTATGTGGTGGCGACGCAGCCGCCCAACGAACGGCAAGGGAAGCCCACTTGGCGAACGCGCAAAAATTCCTTGGTGGCGATTTGGCCGCACGCCGAGAGGCTGCTGGCGGAGACTCCGGAGTTGGAGGCCAAGGCGCGGTTCGAACATTTGTGGGAACACTCGCTAGAGCGGTGCAACTGAAGCATCTGCGGACCTTCCAACGCCGGGTCAAGCAGTGGCGGTTGCAGCGGGGCCCGAACCAGGAAGCGTTCTTTCCCCAGGACTGGGCGGCGGGGCGGGCGATGCAGTTGGACTGGACGAACGCGGACGAACTGGCCGTCACCGTTGCAGGCCAGCCGTATACGCATTTGCTCTGTCGTTGCGTGCTGCCACATTCCAACTGGGTAGCTATTCAGCCCGAACTCCGCAGTCGAATGACGAAGTCCGAATCACCGCAGTCGGCGGTTAGGTTCGGGGCCAAGTCTTGCGCCTAGTCCAACCAAGAACTCAGTCAGCCTGTGCGGGGCTTGCAGACAGGCGGGTTTCGGGCTTCGGACTTCGTCGTTCTTTCGTCATTCGTCATTTCATTGGTCATTCGACTCTCTGCGTTCTGGGCGGTTAAAGGTCTTTCGGTCCATCTCACGGCGCTCCTTTCAACTGGTAGAACACGGCGCGCAGATGGCGCTTGGATTCAAACTCAGGACATAGCCCGCTAAGCGACTCCGTGGCACCTATTATCAAGGCACCGTCGCGAGCCAGGCAGCGGCCGAGATTCTGGAAGAGCCGTAGCTTGTCCGGCTCGGTGAAATAGATAGCCACGTTGCGGCAGAAGATGATGTCAAACGGCGCTGGGAAGGCGAAAGGCTGGAGCAGGTTCATCGGGCGGAAGGTGGCCAGCGCGCGGATTTCGTCGCGGATTTTCCATTGGTCAGCGGCAACTACGAAATACTTAGTTACTTTGTCCGGCCCTAAGCCGCGATCCAGTTCTAAGCGACTGAAGTGGCCATAGCTGGCCGCCGCCACGGCTTTGTCCGAGATGTCAGTACCCAGGATGCGGATGTCGTAGGTGCGCAAGTCGCCGAGCGTCTCCTTCAGGACGATCCCGGTGGTGTAGGCTTCCTGTCCGGTGGCACAGGCGGCGCTCCAAATACGGATAGGCACGGTGCGTGCGCCAGCCTTACGGCGGCGGTCCAGGAGTTCAGGGATTAGTTTGTGCTGGAGTAACTCAAAGGGCGCGGTGTCGCGGAAGAAAGAGGTTTCATTAGTGGTGATGGCGTCAATGATCTTCCGGCGCAGGGTATTAGTTAGGTCAGCCTTCGCCTTGTAGAAGAGTTCCGCGAAGCCGCCGGCACCGGTCTCGCGCAATAGGCCGCCCAGCCGGGTTTCCACCAGGTAACCTTTGGAGTCATCCAGAAACACCCCGCAGATCTCGTGGATGTAACGGGACCAGACGGTTAGTTCATCGCGGGTAATAGTCGCCATACTCAAAAGCCCGAAAGGGCGGAGGACGGGCGGAGGGTGAATGACGAATGACGAATGACAAATGACCAAGTCCGCAACTCGCAATGCCAGAGCCTCCTCGGTGTCGGTTGCCAGAGGTCATAGGATAGGATTCTCTTGCCAGCCGCCAAGCTGCTTCGTCATTCGGATTTCGGGTTTCATTCGTCATTCGTCATTTCCAACGTCATTCACTTCAGCGGCCTCCGCGCACGGCGGCGGTGATGCGTCCGGCTATAGCCTCCAGCGGCAGAGTCACATCCGTCACTCCGGCCTCGACGGCAGACTTAGGCATGCCATAGACCACGCACGACGCCTCATCCTGCGCGATAACAAAGCAACCCTGGCGCTTCAAGAGTCGCAGGCCGATCGTGCCATCGTTGCCCATGCCAGTAAGAATCACCGCCATAGCTTGTCCTGGATAGTGACTAGCCACGGAACGGAAGAGATAGTCCACCGCCGGTCGACAGTTGTTTTCCGGCGGATCGTCCGTGATCTGGATAACTCGACTGTTCGCCGGGCCAGGGGCGACGCGCATCTGCTTGCCGCCCGGAGCGATGTAGGCGGTGTTCGGCTCTAGAAGGTCGCCGGCGGCAGCCTCGCGCACGCGGATGGCGGACTTAGCAGCCAGGCTTTCAGCTAAGGACTGGGTGAACATCGGCGGCATGTGTTGCACGATCAGTATCGGCACGCCGAGGTCCTTGGGTAACTGTGGCAACACGCGCGCCAGGGCATTGGGTCCACCGGTGGAAACTCCTATGAGCACTAACTCCGGCCGGCCGGTCGTGGTGGTTAGTCGGTTCATCCGCCCCGCGATGCCGGCCAGGTCCGCGGCCGCCGGCTTGGGCGCGGACGGCGGCGGTGGGGCGACCGGGGCGCGGAGGATGTTCCGCACGGCCAGGCGGTGGGCCAGGGCGCGCAGGCGCGGAGCTAGTTCGCGGCGCACGGCGGCCCGGCTTTCCT
Source organism: uncultured Verrucomicrobiota bacterium (assembly GCA_903847485.1). Taxonomy (GTDB): domain Bacteria; phylum Verrucomicrobiota; class Verrucomicrobiia; order Limisphaerales; family JAJXZI01; genus CAINDV01. Next base: position 3,318 of record CAINDV010001299.1, on the reverse strand, counting down.
CCGGGTTGGCACCTTCGGGTTTGGTGATGAAATCGAACGCGCCTTTCTCCAGGGCGCGCAGTGTCATCTGACCACCTTGACGAGTTAGTGCGCTGACGACGATGACGGACACCTTTTCGCCGCTGGCGCGCAAGGCATCGAGCACAGCCAGACCATCTGTCTCCGGCATTTCCAGATCGAGCGTGAGCAGGTCAGGCTTCAACTCCCGCACCTTTTGCAGGGCGATCTTGCCATTGGCGGCGGTGCCCACCACTTCCACCTCCGGCAGCGAAGTCAGCGCGTCGCTGAGCACGCGGCGGAAGAGGATGGCATCGTCGGCCACTAAGACGCGCAGACTCATGTGGGGGTAAGTTCGCGCCCCACCACCGGGCCTGGCTCGGCGGCGGTTTGCAGGACGGCGGCGAGGTCCAACAAGGCCACTAGGCGCGCGCCGTTGCGGCACACACCCCGCAGATGGCGGCTTTGCACGCCATTGACGTTGGGCGGCGATGGTTGGATGTCCGCCGTGTTGATGTCAATCGTGTCGGCGACCTGATCCACGAGAAGGCCGATAGGTTCGCCCTGACCCTCGACGATAAGAATGCGGCTCTCAGGACCGGCCACCACGCGGCCCAGTTCGAGCCGGGTGCGCAGGTCAATAACCGTCACGATACGGCCGCGCAAGTTGCGAATGCCCACGACATAGTCCGGGGCGTGATGCACCGGAGTTAGGTTCCCCAGCCGCACGACTTCCTGGATTTGGGCGGTGTCCACGCCAAAGGCCGCCTGGCCCAGCAGGAACGTGGCGGCGAGCAGCTTTTGGTTGTTTTGAGTGGCAATCATCTTGGTTAGTTATGGCTTGGTTTATGGGTTCGAAATTATCTGGTTCCCGGTGGCTTGCCGCCGGCGCGAGCCAACGCCGTTGTTCGCAACGGACAAGCCGTGTCTTTAGCCCCAGCCAAGTGACGAATGACGCACGGGCCATACTGTTTGTCCATCCCGGTGATATGCTGGACGAGCCAGTTCTCCAGAGTAACCAGTAGCTCCCGGGGTACAGTTGCGTCGCCGGCCAGCCAGCGGTCGCGGGCGGAGGTGACCACGCGGAGGAAGTCGCCGTGAACCTTCTTCTGGGCCGCCAGGCCGGCGAAGTTGCACTTAGCCATCAACTCTTCCTCGGCCTGGAAATGGTAGAGGGTGTATGCCATCAGTTCCTTGAGGATGCCTTGAGTGATTGCCGAGCCATCACCCTGTTTAAGAGAGGCGTGGAGCCGGTTGATCAAAGAAATCAGCCGTTGGTGGTGGGAATCCATCGTCAACACCCCGACCGAGTAATCTTCTTTCCACGGAATAAGCACGTCCTCTGCTGCGCTGCGCGACGGCGCGGTGGCGCTGGACGCCGCGCTGGCGTAGCTCGAAACGGGGGCGGACGCCGCCTGATTATCCACCTTAAACAGCCCCACCGTCGCCTTGATCTGCGTGGTCACTTTGGTCAGTTCCGCCGCGCTGGCTGCCACCTGTTCGCCGCCCTGCCGGATGTCACTTACGGCAGCCGTAACCGCCGTCATGTCGCGGGCAATGGACTTAGAGACCGTAGCCGTCTGGGCAACGCGCTCGTTGGAGTCTTTCACGCCGGCCGAGGCTTGGGCGATGTTACTCGCCACGTCCTTAGTCACGGCGGCTTGTTCCTCAATCGAGGCGGCGATGCTACCTACGATCGCGCTGACTTCCCCGATGACGCCGGAGATTTTCTTGATGTCAGTAATAGCGCCGCCGGCGGAAGTCTGCACGCCAGCGATCTTAGCTTTAATGTCCTCGGTGGCCGTGGCGGTCTGCCGGGCTAACTCCTTAATCTCGTTGGCGACGACGGCAAAGCCTTTGCCCGCCGCGCCGGCCCGGGCCGCCTCAATAGTAGCGTTCAGAGCCAGTAAGTTAGTCTGGGAAGAGATGTCGGTGATAGTCTCGGTAACTTTGCCGATGTCACGGGCGGCCTGGCCGAGCTGCTGCATGAGAGTGGAGATAGCCTGAGCTTGTGTGCTGGCTTGCTCGCTAATGGCGCGGGCCTTCTCGTAGTTGGACGCGATTTTACCAATGGTGGCACTCATCTCCTCAGTGGCGCTGGCGACGGACGCAAGGTTAGTGGCGGCTTGTTCCATGCCGACGGCGACGGAGGTAGTGTTAGCGCTGGCCTCTTCGGCGGCGGCGGCCACCGTGGTCGCCTTGTCGGATACTTCCTGCACCCCAGTGGCCGTCTGCCCGGACACGGCCGAAAGCTGGCTGGCAGAGGACTGGAGCGTGACGAGGTGGTTGCCGACGGTCTGCACTGTATCATGAATCTTGGCGACGAACTGATTGAAAGACCGCGCCACATCCGACATTTCGTCGTCGCCGGTGGCTGCCAGCCGGCGCGTGAGGTCGCCCTCGCCTTGGGCAATATCTAGCATGGTGCTGGCGAGACTGCTGAAGGGGCGCACCACCAGCTTCCGCACCACGCCGAGACATAGCCCGCACATCAGCACGGCCAGACAGCCGAAAGTAACCAAGGCACCCATTTGGTTATCGCGCTCTAACTGGCGCACCGAGGTATCCCATTCCCGCTGGGCGGCACTGGCCTCCGTCGTGGACAGGCGCACATAGCCGACGCCACCAATGCCGTCCTTCTTCCAATCCGTGTGACATTCCACACACGCCTCCTCCGCCACGAGGGGTTGGTAAAGCTCAATGGTGTCATTGGTGCGGCGGGTCAGCTTGTCCGGCCGGGAAAACAGTGTGGACTTGAGGTCCGTCGGCAGGCTCTTCCTCAGGAAGGCGGCATGCGAAGAGTAGGCCACCTTGCCCTGGTCGTCCGTGAGCGAGAACTCCAGTAACTGGCGCACCCCGCGCTGGTCGTTCATGATCTTCTGCACGCTGTCCATGTTACCCTCCTTCATGGCGTCGCGCACGGCGGCCATGAGTGAGTCTTCCACCGTCTCGGCGTTCTGCTGGGCCAGTTGGTCAAGGTGGTTTAGATTAGTCAGAGACAAGGCGTTCAGCAGCTTCCGGCTATGAACTTGTTGGACGATTTGCGAGATCGCATACACGCCGACGAGCGCCGGCACGAGCCAAAGGATGAACTTAGTTTGTAGTTTCATAGCAGGTTAGTTGTTAGTTTTACCGTAAGAGTCTTTCCGAGTTGTTGGAGCCGCCCGCCTGACGGAATTCGTTGCGGCAGGGACGGACGCAGGAAACGTCGTCGCACGGAGCGCCGGCCTCCGGCCCGGCGAGTCTGGAACTGTTAACCTGGCCGCGCCGGGCCGGAGGCCGGTGTGCCGGGGGCAAGGGAAGCATTGGTTGGTTCCATGC
>CAINDV010001298.1 GCA_903847485.1 uncultured Verrucomicrobiota bacterium | reverse complement strand
TGGGTGACTTTTTCGTCTTACCTTGTCTGTGCCGTTTGGGCCACAGCGTTTGGCATTCTGGCAGCTCTCAAGATGCTCAATTCAAAGTAGACAGTGCCTCCTTAATAACTAATCCACAAATCGCTGAAACCAAGCATCCTTCATAGCGCCTGCTCAATGGGAACCACCACATCCCTCCGGGTCTTCATCAAACTCCACCAGCACTGAACATTCACCAGGCTAGGCCCACTCTAGGGGACCACTCCTTCAATACAGACCCGGCCCCCCCATAGGCGCTAACTTAACGATTCGTTAAATCCTGCCTCTGCAGAGGTCGCTTTCGCGGTCGCTCTGGTAGATGCGGGACTGCAAGTTTCCAGGCTTCCGCGATCCGGCTCATGCGCACGAAACCTCGAATAGCCTGGGCCAGGACTGCCAGGATCCAGACGGTCTCACGCCACAAACTCCGCTTTCCTTCGGATCGGGACCCCGTAGGGGGAAATGGCGCGGCATGTGTCCGCTATGAGTTGGATGAGGACGGCCCCAATCAGTTTTCCCAGGAGGTAGCTCCTTGCCAGGGCTTGGTTCTTGGCTCTGAGGGCATCAAGGCTCAGCAGCGACTTCAGGCGCTTGAAGAGAAGCTCGACCTGCCAACGCAGCCGGTAGAGCTCAGCTATCTCCTCATCATTAGCCCGATCCTCTGGAAGGGTGGTCAGCAGGAAGGTGTAGGCCGCCGCATCCAGCGTTCGCTGGGTAGGTTCCTTCCCTTTGCGTTTGGCCTCGGCTCGAATACGGATCCGTTCCCGATCAGCCGCCTCGCGGGACTTGCGTACGACCACAAGGCGGACCTCTAGATGCGGTCCGTTTTCGCCTTGCAGCCAAACAATCCGGGATTCGAGGCGGGGCGGACGGCCCGGATTTGGACGCTTTTGACTGGCAAAAGCCAGAGGATCGACCTGCTTCCCCGCTGCATCGAACATCCGAACAGCCTGATGACCGATCCGGATCAAGGCGTGCGCACCGGCAGTCGCGAGTGTCCGGATCTTCTCGGAACTCGCATAGGCGCGGTCCCCAAGGATCAGATCGCCAGCCTCAGCGGCGGCCCGATCCAGGCCCTCTCCGCCATACTTGTCTGTGAGCTGAACGCTGTCGATGGCGCCCTTCGCGGGGTCATAGCCCACGTGCAGGCGCCAGTCCGTGCCAGTGCTGCCTGGCTCGGAAACGGTTGTCGCATCGATCAGGCGAACGTGGAGACCAACCTTCGCGAGCACCGGCCCTGCCGCTGCTCGGGTCAGCATGGTGTTCAGGATCAGCTCCAGGAACGGCGTTGCCGACTTCAGTCGCTTGAGCACGGCCACATCGGATAAAGCGGGTTGCCCAATGCTTGCCCACCACGCCGCCGTGGAGCGGAGCGAGAAGTCGAGCAGGGAGTAGGCAAGAGTGAGGCGAACCAGCTCCTCCCCACTGCGAACCGAGCGCCGCCGCCGGATGGCCGCAGATTCAACAAGAAGAACCTCCAGGTCCTTAGGTAGCCATTCGACCGTGTCTGCCCAATCCCGCCCCACAAGCCAGTTCTCAATAGCCATCCCACACCCCCTTGGTTCGCTGGGGGTAGTGTGAATCGGTCTGATTTAATTGTCTACTAAGTTAGCGCCTATGGGGCGACCCCGTGCCAGTTGCTTCTGTGGTTGCAGCCACGGGCCTTCCGGGACCCTTTTTGGCCAAGGTCGTGCACCAGTTGGCCATTCATGGACTCGTTAAAACCCGTCGGGGGCGCAACGGCGGCGTCGTGCTTTCGC
>CAINDV010001297.1 GCA_903847485.1 uncultured Verrucomicrobiota bacterium | reverse complement strand
GGGAGTAAAGGGCGGCTGGCAATTACCGTGACCTACCCCTTTTCCCACCGGCCGGTTCCTGGTCGGAAGGCCTGCCTCGCCGAGCCTTCCTCCAGGGAAGGCTAGGGCCGTTGCTTCGGCTCGAAAAAAACTGGAAATAAAGATTCCAAGTCAGCTTCCCATGGCCATACTCAGTGCGTGACCGATTCTCCGTGAACTGCGGAGCGTCAAAAAATCCTATCAGCATGAAAAAACAAATGATAACGGCAAAGATCGCTGTGGCCGCTCTGTTCTTGACCTCCGGGTCGCCAGCCTGGGCAAATACTACAAATCGTAAAATGGAAAACCTCATTGAAGGCATTATGAAAAAGACACGGAGAGTTTTATCGGCGCTGATGCTCCTGGCCGCGGGCTGGGCGAAAGCAGGCGATGTCACCCTTAGCCCTGATTGGACGTTTTATAATCCGTGTGCAAATTCTGGTTTGTCCAATCAGACCGCGACGAGCTTTGATTTTTATGTCAGGACAAACACGGGTGCCGGCCGGCCCAAGGTTTACCAAATCTTCACACCGGTCAACATGTCCGGCATCGGCGCAGCGTTCAGTGTGCAATTCGATGCGGAACTCCTTGGCTGGTGCCAAAACCCGGGTGCTGTCGGCTCTTGGCGATTAACCATTGGTGACACCAATAAAAATTCGGAACTCATCGGTTTGGTGGGCATTGGACAGAATGACAACCGCACTGATGCCCTCAAAATTCGCATGGACGGCACTGCCTTTAGCCTTACGAATCCAGTCGCAGCTCCCTTGGGTGTCGCTGGCCAGTCCTGGAATGTGAGGGCTATGTATCCCATGCCCAACGGCCTCGTGAACAATGGAAATCGTTTACAGCAACCCGCCCCGGGCGGTGGTACACATCGCTTCTTTATGAACGCGGTGCGCGTTTCGGCCACCGAATTGTCCGTGCTGGTGAAATGGCAAATCATTGCCGACGTCGGTGGGGACATGCACGCTGGTGACGGCACCGAGCTTTACGTTCTGCGTTACGATGAAACGACCGGCTTTATCGGAGATCTTAACGCCAATACTCCGACCGACACCCAACAGTCCGACGCCTGGGGCGCAGGTACCGCGACCCGCGCTACGACGGACGCAACTCCGCAGCCCGCAGGATCCCTCAACCAACTCAATTTTTTTGGGATGACTTTTGAGGTGAACGATCCTTTCGGATACAGTGCCAGCAACCCCTTGGGCAATCAAGACGGAGGCGTGAGAATCACCAATGTCCGGGTGGGGACGGAGAACTATTTCAAGCCTTACACCCAAATAACCGGACTAACCCGTGACCCGATCTCCGGTGATGTCACCATTCAGTGGAACTCTTTCCAGGACAGTACATCAAGTGGATCTAAATACAATGTGACTGCGGTGGACAATTTGGAAGATTTTCCAACCGCGACGCCATTCATAATGGGTATCCCGGCCAACTCTTCGGGAATTACGACCAATATCGAGTCCAGCACCACCGCACCGGCACGGTTCTATCGCATTAGTTTAGATCCACGGCCACCCGGGATTTAACCCAAACATTCCTGCCACCGCAGTTGGCAATCGGGCCTGCAAAGGGTTGAGAAATGGTCAGAACAATCGCGCCGCACGTCCCGGCGGGACAGAACATGAATAGCCGTGGGCGATAGCCCACGGTTGTTCGTAAAAAACACATTCGACCCCGAAGGGGTCGCACATTTCGTTCAGCCTACCGTGGGTTTCACCCACGGCTTTTCGGGTTTGGCCGCTTCGCGGCCTCAAAATGGGCAGTGTGAAGATGCGCCTATTACGAGCGGCCGAAGAATTAGCACCTTCCAATCACCACCAACAAGCACTAGATTGGCCTCCATTATGACAGTATCAAATCCTGCTCACATGCTTGCGAAGCTTCTCTTGGCGTCTGTAGTGCTCGCAGACACCGCTGTTCGCGCCGAGAGCGTGGACTATTTTACCGACAATGGGTTTGGAAATCCTCTCTCCACGATCCATCATCCGAGCGGGGAGCATTTCAAAGATTCGACTTACATCGCCTACCAAGGGCCGCATGAAGATGCTTACGTTTGTGCGTATAACCAGGCCAGCAAAAAATGGTCCGGGCCGGTGCTCGCCGGAGTAAGTCCGATGGGGAAAACCCCAGACCCCGTGGATAACAACGAAGTGGATAACCACGGCAAGCCCGCGATGATGGTGGACAGCAAAGGTTACATTCATGTGGCATTCGGTGCGCATGGTGGAAATCCGATGTTGGGAAAAAACGCCTTCGGTACGCCCGCTGGCTTTGGGCGTGGAGGCAAGCTCACGCACCTCGTTTCAAAGAACCCTGAAGACATCTCGTCGTGGAAGGTGTTGGACAATATTTCGCCCTTTGGCACTTATCCCCAGTTTGTGCAGATGGACGACGGAGACATCTATCTGTTCTACCGGCATGGCTCCCATCAGAGCGACTGGGTTTACCAGAAGTCTTCCGATGACGGTCGGACTTTTGCGCCGCCGGTTTCCGTGCTAAAACACAAAGTCCAAGCCAACGGCACTTTGCATGACGCCTGGTATGCCTGGTTTGCCAAGGGCCGTGGCGATACGATCACCGCCTCCTACATTTACCATCCTTGCTCATATCCCGGTCATACGAAGGCTCGGTTGAACGTGTATTACATGAAGATGAATTGCGCGGACGATTCATGGGAGAATGCCGCCGGAGAAAAGCTGACTATGTCTGTCACCAAAGAATACGCTGACCAAGAAACTCTCATCTTCAAATCCGGTGACAAGCGGTGCAACCACGGCACTTGTCGCGTGGATCAAGAGGGTCATCCCCATGTGCTATTCCGCTACGGGGCAGGTCAAGCGCGTTACACCCGCTGGACTGGCAGCGCCTGGACGGAGCCGGTGGCAGTTATTTCGGATGGCTCGTACGGAGGACAAGACGGCGACATGATCGTGGACTCGCCCACCAACGTGCGGATGGTTCTGATGAGAAACATTGACGGCAGAAACGAAGTGGGTTGGTGGAATACGACAGACGGCGGGAAGACGTGGGCGAAGGAGACGCCACTGTTATCGAGACCCGGCGGCGGTTTTGAAATCGGCGCACTGATCGAAAATTATACTCCCGAGGGCATGGTCGTCGTCAGTGAAGGCAGAGTCCCGGAACATCTTTATCGGAAGATGTATCTCCTGGGCAAAGATGGTCCTGTCCAGCGCCCCGCGGAGGAGGCGTCTCACATCCAGAAGCAATTGGAAATTTTGAAAAAGTCGGGAGACAAACCAACACCGAAAACAGATCGGGCGGCGAAGAAGGCGAACAAGGGCGACGATGAGTGAACGGTTATGAAAAATAAACTTATCTTCGCTTTTACTCTCGCGTGTCTCACGAGCTTCGCCGTCGCTGCGAACCAGCCCAATATCCTCTTCATCCTTACCGACGACCAGCGGTTCGATGCGCTGCGCGCGGCCGGCGGCAACGAAATCCACACGCCGGCCATGGACCGGCTGGCTGCGGAGGGCCTGTCTTTCACCCAGGCTACGATCATGGGCGGAAATACCGGGGCCATCTGTCTGCCCAGCCGGAGCATGATTCTGACGGGAACTTCCTTGTTCCGCTGCCGAGGAGTCATCCCGCCGAACTCGGTCACGCTGCCGCAACTGCTGCGTCAAAGCGGCTACGCGACGTTCGCCACCGGCAAGTGGCATAACGACGACAACTCCTTGCTGCGTTCATTCGAGTTTGGCGCGGCGATCTTCCACGGCGGGATGAGTGATCATTTCAAGATGCCGGTGCGCGATATCCGCGCCGGGCAGTTAGTCAACCAGCGAGAGATCACCGACTTCGACGCCGCCGCGTTCGCCAGCGCCACCATTGGCTTCTTGAAGAGCCGGCCGAAGGACCAGCCCTTCTTCGCCTATCTCTCCTTCAAGACGCCGCATGACCCGCGCGTGGTGCCGCCCAAGTTTCACCAGATGTATGAGGCGGCTAAGATCACTTTGCCGCCCAATTGCCTGCCGCGGCATCCATTCGACAACGGCGAGTTAGAGATCCGCGACGAGCTGCTGGCTAAGTTTCCGCGCGCGCCGGAGGAAATCCGGCAACATATCGCCGCCTATTATGCGGCCACCAGCGCCACGGATGACCAGATCGGCCGTGTGCTGAAAGCTCTGGACGAACTCGGTCTGGTCGAGAACACCGTGGTGGTGTTCACCGGCGACAATGGTTTGGCGGTGGGGCAGCATGGCCTGATGGGCAAACAGAATCTCTACGATCACAGCAGCCGTGTGCCGTTGATCCTACGCGGACCGGGCATCCCGAAGGGCAAGCGCTCCGCGGCACTGTGTCAACTCTTTGATCTTTATCCTACGCTGGCCGCCCTCGCGGGACTTAAGCCGCCCGCGACAGTGGACGGCAAGGATCTCGGCCCGGTATTGCGTGGCGAACAGTCGGACTTACGCGATGCGACCCTGCACGCCTATAGGGAAGTGCAGCGGGCGGTTCGCACCCAGGACGCCAAATTGATCGAATATCTCGTCAAGGGGCAGCGGACGACACAGTTGTTCGACCTGAAGAATGATCCGTGGGAAATGAAGAACCTGGTAGCTGACCCGGCACACGTCGGGTTGCTTAAATCCATGCGCGAGCGACTGGAGCAGCTCACCAAAGAATACGACGCGCTGCCGCTCGGTCAGAACGTCGAAGCGGCAGGCGGAAGCAACACGAAAACGAAAGTCACTGGGTCGAAGAACCCTGAAGCCGGAGAGTAAAGAGAACATGCACAGCACGCCCCGTCGTTTTCTTGCGTCACTGGTTGGCGCTGCCCAGTAGCTCTGGCATAACCTCGAACCGCAACTGCGGCAACTCAGACACTCAACCTTGTCATCTTCATTGGCGACAGTCTTTCGTAACATGGGGCGCATCTCAGTTTCTTGCAGTCGCGGAGCGACCTGGTGCCGGTAGCCGTGGGCTTCAGCCCACGGAGAGGCCAGTCCCGAATACTCCTCCCGCGTCGCGGAGCGACGCTTGATCTTCCGATAAATTACGGCTTCGGATGTCGCTACGCGACGTGAAAAACCCTCCAGCCCCCGCTCCGTGGGCTGAAGCCCACGGCTACCGGCACCAGGTCGCTCCGCGACTGCAATAAACTGAGATGCGCCCCGTAACATGATGCGGTCAGTTATAGGCTTGCAATCAACCATGAGAACTGTTTCGCTACCGCCTCTGAACACACTCAACGCACTTTGTTGGATCATGATCGGCGTTTGCGCAGTGACGGCCCCGCGGGCAGTCGCCGCCGACCGGCCGAACATCCTCTGGCTCGTCAGCGAGGACAATGACACGCTCCTAGGTTGCTACGGGGATGTGATGGCGAAAACGCCGACGCTCGACAAGCTGGCCCGCGAAGGTGTGTTGTACGAACGCTGCTTCGCGATGCCGGTGTGTGCGCCGTCGCGGTTCACATTGATAACCGGGATGTACCCCGTCACTTGCGGCCCGGCGCAGCACATGCGCGCCAGTGGCAAAATTCCGTCATGGCTAAGAGGATTCCCGGCGCACCTTCGCGCCGCGGGCTACTATACATCGAACAATGCCAAGACCGATTACAACTCACCGATCAACATCCAAGAGGCATGGAACGTATCTAACCGGAACGCGCATTGGCGCAATCGCGGCCCGGGCCAGCCGTTCTTCAGCGTGTTCAACCACGAGGTCAGCCACGAGAGCGGCCTGTTCCCGAGCAACGAGCCGTCGCTGTTCGACCCGGCCAAGATGCGCCTCCCGCCCTATCAGCCCGACACACCCGAGATTCGCGCCGACTGGGCCAGGTATTACACCCGCATAAAGCGACTCGACGACCAGATAGCCGTCAAACTCAAGAACCTCGCCGACGCCGGGCTGGCCGAGGACACCATTGTCTTCTATTACTCGGACAATGGCGGCGTCCTCCCGCGCAGCAAACGCTTCCTTCAGGAAAGCGGCACGCACGTCCCACTAATCGTCTATTTCCCTCCCAAATGGCGGCACCTTGCCCCCGCCTCTCCCGGTTATAGGATCAAGGAGCCGGTCCACTTCATTGATTTCGCGCCGACTGTGCTCTCGCTGGCCGGGGTGAAGATTCCTGATTACATGCAAGGCCGCGCGTTTGCCGGCGCCGCCAAGGCCGCGCCGAACGAGTTCGTCTTTTGCATGCGTGACCGCATGGACGAACGCTACGACATGATGCGCTCCGTCACAGACAAACGCTGGCTCTACATTCATAACTACCGGCCCGACCTACCGTACGTCCAGCCACTCGACTATATGTTCCAGGCGCGCGGCTACCAGTCGTGGGCACGCCTTGCTGGCGAGGGCAAACTTACTCCAGCCACGGCGATGTTCTGGGGCCAAAAACCGACCGAGGAACTTTACGACATGCTCGCCGATCCCGACAGTGTCCATAACCTCGCCGCCGACCCCACGCAACGCCAGACGGTGGACCGGATGCGAGCGGCGTTGGAGAAACGCGCGGTCGCAAACCAAGACAACGGTTTCCTGCCTGAAGGTTCGACGCTGGAAGGCTACGCCGCGTCGCGCGTGCCCGGCGCATTCCCGATTGAGCGCGTCTTCGCACTGGCCAATCTCGCCTCCGAACGCAACGCCGCCAATCTGCCGAAGTTTATCGCGGCGCTGGATGACCCGTGTGAACCTATGCGCTGGTGGGCTGCGCAAGGCTGCACCATGCTCCGCGAGCAAGCCGCACCTGCGGAAGCCGCGTTGCGTCGGCGGCTCGCCGACCAATCCGGCGCCGTGCAGGTCGTCGCGGCGGAAGCGCTGGCCCGGCTTGGTAAGTTGGAGGTCGCGCTGCCAGTGTTGGAACGTTGGATTAAGCAAACAGACACCCCGCCATTTGCGGTGCAGGCCGCCAACGTGCTCGACCGTCTCGGGGCGGCCGCCCGGCCCGCGTTGCCAGCCATGAAAAAAGCGCTTACCGCCGGCACTCAACCATACTCGGTTCGTATCCTGACGCACGCTATCAGTGTGCTCGAAGGCCGCGAGCAACCGCTGGTCTATCCGGCAGTTACTGGGCCGGACCAAACTCAATCCCCAAACCAATCCCCATGAACATGAAACTAATAACAGTGCTGGCGATGGCGTTGACGCTGTCGTTCTTGAACGCGGCGCAAGCAGCCGACCAACCGAACTTCATCCTGATCCTATCCGATGATCTCGGCTACGGCGACATCGGCCCCTTCGGCTCGACGCTGAACCGCACGCCGAGTCTTGATCGCATGGCCAAGGAAGGCATGAGACTTACGAGCTTCTATGCCAACCCGGTCTGCACGCCGTCGCGCGCTCAGTTCATGACTGGTTGCTATGCGAAACGCGTTTCAATGCCGAACGTCATCTTTCCTTCGTGCCCGACTGGCTTAAGCACTAACGAACAGACAGTGGCCAAACTCCTCCAAGCGCAGGGCTACGCGACTATGTGCATTGGTAAGTGGCATCTCGGCGATCAGCGCGAATTCCTACCGACACGCCACGGCTTCGATCACTATTTCGGCCTGCCTTACTCCAACGACATGGGCGGCGGCGAAGAAGACCCGCAGAAAGACAAACGCCCGCCGCTGCCCTTGCTGCGCGACGAAACAGTCATCGAGGCGCCCGCTGTGCAAGATACCTTGACCACACGCTACACCGACGAGGCGGTGAAGTTTATCACGGAGCACCAATCGAAGCCGTTCTTTCTCTACCTGCCGCACACCGCGGTTCATGTTCCGCTGTATCCCGGCAGTAACTTCCGCGGCCAATCGAACAATGGAAGGTATGGCGACTGGGTCGAAGAACTCGACTGGAGCGCCGGCAAAATTCTCGACGCGGTGCGCGCACTTGGCCTGGCGACTAACACGTTGGTACTGTTCACCAGCGACAATGGCCCGTGGTTGACCCAAGGCAAGAATGGCGGCCTTGCCGGCCCGCTGCGCGGCGGCAAAGGCTCCACTTGGGAAGGCGGCGTGCGCGAACCCACGATCGCGTGGTGGCCCGGCCGCATCCCGGCGGGCGCTGACTGCGGCGCGCTGGCGGCGAACATTGACATCCTGCCGACATTCGTGAAACTCGCCGGCGGCCAAGTGCCGGCCGATCGCTTGATTGACGGCAAGGACATCAGCCCGCTGCTGCTCGGTAAATCAAAGGAATCACCGCACGAAGCGCTCTTCTACTTCCGCAGCGAGACTCTCGAAGCTGTCCGCTCCGGTCCTTGGAAGCTTGGACTGCCACCGCAGTTGGGCGCGGCGGCCCAGCAGAAGAGGGCACTGACGGCAACCAATGCTCCGCGTCTCTACAATCTCGAAACCGACATTGGTGAAACCAAAGACGTCGCCGCAGAGCATCCCGACATTGTCAAACGGTTGGAGGGCTACCTCGCGAAGATGGATTCTGATCTGGGCGGCAAACAGAAGGGGCCTGGGGTGCGCCCGGCCGGCCGCGTGGAAAATCCCAAGCCATTGCGGAAGGAGTGATGGCCGTCCGGGGCGAGTTATGCCGGAAGCGCACCACTTCCCGCACCTGCTCTCGCAGCGACGCGGCGGGGTTGGGCACCAACTTCTCCCGGGGCGGGTGTCGGTTTGCCGGCGTGCTAGGCGACAATCCTCCGATGGCAAGCGTCCTTTCCAAGTATTGACAGCCCTTGGCGGCCATGTCACTTTGTCGCCGGAATAATGTGCCGACAATTCCGTCGCACACTTAACTGTTGGGCATAGAGAAAGGACCAGTCAGATGACACAAGTAAATCAAGGCCAAGTGGCAAGTGAAGTACCAGTGCGTTACAAACTGATGCTTGATGACGTACTTTCTACGGTGAGGTGTCGGGAGTTTCGCGAGGAACTCGGCATTGTCGCAAGCGCGGTTTCACAGGTCGCTTGGCGCGAATGGCTGGAGACGTGTGGACCAGAAGACAACCGCCAAGAGCATGAGTGGGTGGTTTTTGCCAATGTCATGCGAATCGCAGAGAAGGAGAATCTCAACCTTGCGGAGAGGCGGATTGCGGCAGCGTTTGCCTTCACCCATGATTCATACCGAATCAAGGACCGCAAGATGGAAGTCGACAGGCCAACGGCAGACGACAAGGCAAAACAACGTCGTGAACATATGGATGGCGGGGCTGACATAACTCAGCGTGTGCTGCCAACCCTGCTGCGCCCCGGTGGGGCGAATAGGCGCCTCTTTGACGACGCTGATGTGAAACGCTGCGTTGACATCGTCAGGGAACACGATTCGTGGAAGCTCGATCCCCCAAAGCCGTTTCCCACTGGCGATACTCTCGCTGTCGTCTGCCTCGAGGGTGACGCCTTGTGGCCGTTGCATCCGATCGGAGTCCTCGCGGACATAGAGCGCGCCAACACGAAACTGGTCACCGACGAGAACATGCTTGGCGCGGTCGGGAGTTTCGTTAGCCCCTGGGCTTGGGAGGCAAAGCTGAAGGACAGCCTAGCTACTCTCACTCGCAGTTACCGACCCGCATGGGAGAAGACCGCCAAAATACCAAAGTCTGACTTCAAGGACGGCGAATCGATCTTCAGGACGGAAGAGGGATTCAGGCTATATCGCGAATGGCGCAATCGGTGGAACGTGTGAGGCCCGCCTGCCCAACAAAATCACTGGAGCGAACGCGGGCGGGCCACGTCAGTTGCCAATGCGGACGCGTTGGGCCGCCCGCGTCGCTCAGTTCTGTCGTTCGGCGGGAAAAGACAATGATATTTTACCCACGTAGAAAGGCCGTTGCTTGTCTTGGCATAGCGTGTTTGGTTGCCGGTGTGGCGGCGGCATACCTGGCATATCAGCGGTCGAGCAGCATTCTTTCGCTCGGTGCCATGGTGGCCATCCTTGGTTCAGTCTTTTTCCTAGGGCCGGTGATCAGGAACCAAACAATCGGCGTTGGTGACGCGAGCCTCGTGGTACGCACCTTTGGCCGTGCCGTAGAATTGAAGGCCCCGCATTTGACTGAAGTGGTCAAAAACAAGGCCGGGGCCAGGTCCTATCGTTTCAAGTCCGGCAACTTGTGGTATCAGGTGACTCCCCTGGCATACCACCAGGCCAATATCCTCCAGCAAGAGTTTGATCGCCTCTTTGATTTGGATCGCCTCGGAATCACAATCACCAAACTCAGAACTCCTAAGCCGTGAGTACGAATTCTCAACTGGCGAGGAAATGAGTTGAGTCCCAGCGCGCCGGGTCAGGGGACCCGGCCTACAGCAAGGGCGCGCTCCTGTAGGCCTGGTGCCCTCACCGGGTGGCCCACGGCAATTCCACGGGTCAGGAGCTCTGAGGCTTACCGCGCACAACCACAATTCGGTGCCCCGCACGCCGCCGCCTTCTTTGTTGCCAGCCTGGCTTCGATAGCTAGAGAGGTCTTAGTGATAGATAGCCCACCCAGCGCCGTGCAACGCAACTCGCGCGGCATCTGACCGGCGACGCGCTGGGCCGTTTCAATGACTTCATCGAACGGAATGACGGGATCATAGTCCGCCAACGCCATGTTGGCGCAGGACAGAGCATTGCTTGCCGCCAGCACGTTCTTGCCGAGGCAAGGCACCTCGACACGATTGGCCACCGGGTCACAAATGAGTCCTAACATGCTCTGGAACGCCATGGACGCCGCCGCCACCGCCTGCGGCAAAGTGCCATTCGCCAGGGTCACCAAAGCGGCCGCCGCCATGGCAGCGGCAGAACCACCTTCGGCCTGGCAGCCGCCGACCTCCGCCGCGAAGGTCCAGCGTGTCGCAATGAAAGCACCAATAAGACCGCTGGCCAGCAGCGCCTTCGCCATGACTTCCTCGGATAACTTCATCTCTTCCGCCATGGCGATTACGGCTCCGGGCAAGGCTGCACACGCCCCTGCCGTGGGAGCGGCGACGATGACGCCCATCGAGCTTTTCACCTCCATGAGTGCCGAGACATAAAGCACGATGCGGTTGAGCGCGCCGCCGTTGAGCAAGCGACCGGCCTGCATGAGTTCGTTAAACTTGCCACTCTGGTGACCCAGCACCCGGTCGGCGTATTCGGTGCCCGCGATGCCTTGCTGGATGGAGCGGCGGAGGACGCGAACAATCTCCACCATTTTTCCAATGACTTCGGCCTCCGTCAGGTTGCCCCGCGCCTGTTCATATTCCATGGCAAGCTGCCAGAGTGGGCTGTGTCTTCCCGCGTCGTGCAGCAGCATCTCTTCGCAGGTGGTGAACGGCACCTGGGTGTCTTTGCGTGAACCGATTGGCAATACCGGGGCGAGCCGCCTTACTTGAAGAACCGGACAAACTCTGCGTAGCTCGGCGATGGTTTCGTCGCTCAAGAAGTGCGCGGCCTTTACCTCCACCAATTGCTTGCCGCAGTGTTCGTGAAGCAGGATTGCGTCAACCTGGACTAGCTCCGGCAAGCGCTGCACGAGGGCCTGACCATTGCCGATGACCGATAGCAACGTCTCGTGGTAATCGCCAAACACGGAGACCGCGAAGCCATCTATGTTGATGACCTCAATGATGCCGCCACCGGTGGAGATAGCGATAAGTGAGTGCGTCTTGCCCCGTGCGCTGCCAAGTGTGAGCCGGTAAGTGTTCGGGTGCTCGTCACCGGCGTCCACCGTCTCGATCCGGAGGTTGACTCCCATGTCTCGCAGGGCCTGCGGCGATCCGGGCAAACGCTCGTCCGCTGCGTCCCAACCCAGCAAGCCGCCAAATAAACCCATGTCCGAGCCTTGGCTGTCGTGCGTGGTGGGCAGTGATCCTTGGCGGTCAAACTCTACCAAGACTTCCTTGAAATCTGCATCCATCAGGTCGCGCGCCAGCCGGCCGATCCGTAGCGCCGCAGCGCAATGTGAACTCGAAGGACCGCGCATCACGGGGCCAATCACGTCGTTAAAAATGCTGACAATCATAGGCTCTTGTTGGTTTGGTTGAAGGGGAGGAAATAGTTCGGTGGATCGTTCTCCAGCTCCGTTCGATAGCTCTTCATCCCGCGGGCCAGGTAGCTGGGCAAGGCGGCCGGGTGGTCGAGGGTGCAGGTATGGACCCACACGCGGGTGGGCTTAGTCGCCCAGGCCGCCTCCAATGCAGCGGTCAACAATGGGCCGCCCAAGCCGCGCCCGATGAACGCCGGTGCCAGCCCGAAGTAACTGATCTCCACCCCGCCCTCATCGTCCCACCGCAACTCAAAGTATCCGGTGGGGGAACCGTCGTAAGTGGCAATCCAGGTGCGCAAGCGGCTATCCTCGGCATAGGTACGCCATTGTTCGTCGCTCCAACTTAGTTTCTCCCACCAAGCCCACGGCCCACCAACGAAGCCATAGAAGAACCTGTTGACCTGCCATTGTTTGAGTCTGGCCTCAGCCACACGGAAGGCAGGGTCGGGGGAATGCTTCGGTCGCAGCTCGTCGACAGAGTGCATTTCGAGATAGGTGACCGTCAAGCTCATGTTATGAATCGCTTATTTCACGGAGGTTTCCGGGGTCAAAATATAGGTGGTGCGAGCTTTGGTCTTGAAACTGATCACTGAAGGTTCGGGCCTCTTAACGGCAACCGCTTTCCCATTTTCCTCAACCACCAGACGGGCCGCTGAACGTACTACGCACGGCTCGCCAAGCCCGGAAAGGATCGTCGCGGAGATAAGCTGACCATTGGACCAGACTTCACTGACCGTGAAACCGCCCCATGTGACATGTAAATCAGTACAGGTTTCGGTTGGATCAGTAATCAAATCATTGTTCCTCCAAGACCAGTTGCTTCGAGACATAGGGGATGGGATAAGCGGTAATCCACACTTCTGAGCTGAATTCTCCCAAGGGAACCGTGGGTCTTCCTTCGGATTCAAACTGAAGCACCAAGGCAGCGATGGTTTGGCCGATCATATCTTCGGTCACCGGGAAGAAATAGCTGAAGTTAGAGTCCGGATGGCCATTGCCGGTTTCCCACGGATTGGCCGGATAACCCGGTATTGTCAATCCACGAAAAATAGTGGCTGCGTGATGGGGTTAGCTCATCCGCCCCCGCCAGCGGACGCGGCCCGGCCTCTTCGCCATCCAAGGACGTTGCGCTGCCGCAGATCGCGACCAACACAGCCGAGAGAAAGCCCATGCGCCCGCGAAAGTTCATTGCCTTCCGCCTAGCCAAAGCGATCGGATTACGCCGCCCACTGTTTGGTGGGATCAAGCGGGTCTGTAATTTCAGAGTTTCCATCCGGGAAACTCTATATCAGCCGGACGATTCAGGCCACTACCATTTTGCGGCGCGGCACGATGGCGTCAGACCCAGTGGCGCTCGGTGAAAACCGTCCAGAAGACCGTCTGACCAAACCAAGGCCGCCTACCTTTTCCTCGACGATGGGCTAACCGCCAAAGTGGAGAGTCTCACGCCCGATTGGGTGTCGTCAGTCCTCGCCCCCTCACCGCAACTATTCCAAATGCACGATCCCATGACGGATAGCGCTGATGGCCGCCTCAGTTCGGTCCTGCACACGGAGTTTGACAAACAAAGTCTTGAGGTGAGCCTTAACGGTGTCCTCGCAGACAAATAACGCGGATCCGATTTCCTTGTTGCTGCGGCCTTTGGTAAGCAGTTGTAGAACTTCCATTTCTCGTTGGGAAAGCTCGGCGCGTTGTTGGCGCGCGGCCAGGCGCGCGGCCACCTTGGGAAGCAATGGCCGCTGGCCCGCATGTACCGCGCGGATGGTGTCAGCCAGTTGTTCATCGGGAGTGTCTTTCAGGAGATAGGATTTGGCACCGGACTGGATAGCGCGATAGATGTCCTCGTCGAGGTCGAAGGTGGTGAGGACGATGATCCGGGCATCGGGAAACTCCTTGCGGATGGTGATAATGGTTTCCACGCCACCCATCCCCGGCAAACGCAAATCCATCAACACGACATCCGGCTTATTCCGACGGAACATCTCCACTGCTTGGAGGCCATCCGCCGCTTCGGCCACGACCTGCAGGTCGGGTTCGCTTTCGATGAGCGCAGCCATGCCTTTGCGGAACGCCGGATGGTCGTCCACCAGCATCACCCGGATGCCATTTTGATTTTTCAATTTCTTCACAGAAGAATAAGCCACCAGTAGCCCCCATGTCATTTACCCGTTTGGGTAATTCTGCGGCTCGCTCGAGGTGCTGGATGCACCGTTCAACTCATGGGCGTTAGGTTCGTCGTGCGCCGTGAGATCACTCACCTGAGAGTGGGACAGTCAAATCCACCCTTGCGCCCTGGCCAGGAGCGCTAAGGACGTTCAGCCCACCCTTCAAATGCGCGGCGCGCTCCTGCATTCCCACCAAGCCAAACCCGCTCTCGGTCGAGGCCGGCTTGGCCGTGTCGAAGCCCCGCCCATCATCATTGACCGTCAGGCGGAACTGTTTTTCGCCGAAGTCCAATTCTACTCTGATCCGTTTTGCCTTCGCATGTTTGGTGGCGTTGGTAATCGCTTCCTGGCCAATGCGGAGAAGGTTGTTTTCAATGACCGGCGCCAGTCGCCTGACTCTACCAGTTACTTCAAACTTGGTTTCCACCTCTGTTCCGTCGGCCATTTGCTTCAGGATCCCTCTTAGCGCACTGGCCAGATCACCGGTTTCAAGCACTTGGGAGCGCATGTTCCAGATCGAATTGCGAGCCTCCTCCAGACTACCGCTGACTAATTGCTGGGCCGCGTCGAGATGCCGGTTCAAGGACTCCGGATCCCCGGCGGCCCGCTTCCTGGCCAGTCGCAATTGGAGGGAGGTGGCAACGAGGCCCTGGGCGAGCGTGTCGTGAATTTCCCGCGCCATGCGATTGCGTTCTGACAAGATAGCGGCGAACTCGGCCTCGGCCATCGCACGCTGCCGCTCCTGTTCCAGCAACCGCCGCCGGGCCAGCCACATCACCACGCCGGTCACGAGTGACGAGCCGGCAGCCAGAAGTCCCAACAGAACAATGATGTGCTTGAGCGTCCACCAAGAGGGAGGTTTGACGATGGTCAAATCCACCGGGGAGCGGAGCAGGATCCGGAATGCTTGCGGGCGCCAGACCCCCATCGTGGGGCTCATCTCTTCCTGAACGGCCGAGCAGATCCCGGTCAGGCGCACCTGGCTCCCGGGCCGCCAATCCGGATAACGACGCGGATTGGCGGGCAGTCGCAGAAGCGCCCGGAAGAACGTGCCGTCTTTCTCCAGGAACAGAGCGAGGCCATCCAGCACGGGCTGGGTTTCGGCCAGCCTGGCTTCAATGGCCACCAGGTCTGCTTCGTGGTCAAAGGCCGCAGCGGCATTGGTGAGCAACACGGGGACGGGCGGATTGGTTGCGCCCATTCTGCGGAAGATGGCATCCTCCAGTTCGAGCGTGTAGGCGCCATAGACGGGAAAGCCCAGGACATCAATCTGGTCTCCGGGCTGCAGGCGTTCTTCCTGGCGCGTCCGGATGCGCAGCCCCGAAGCACCATCGCGGACCCAGAGCTGCGCGCCTGGTTGGGAATCGGTCACGACGCTGTGAAGGTGAACCCGGTGGCCATAAGCCAGCTCGGAGGTGAAGCGTAACAGGTTGTCGGCGGAGCGCACCGGGGCCGCATAGGGATCAGCCGGGGCCGGCTTCTCGACGCGCACCGGCAGGCCCCCAGGAACCTGAAGGACGGGCGTGAGCACCTGGCGCTTTTGGTTGAATTGGTAGAGACAAATCGCTTGGAATCGAACCTCCGCGTCCGCCTGAATATTCGGGTCTTGCGACGACAGGAAGCGGACGGGGACGCTGCCGCTAGCGGTGGCGACCACCAACCGCCAAGTGTCCGAGTCCGGCGCGATTCTCCAGCACTGGCGGACGACGCCCGCAATCTCGACCAACTGAGCGTCCAGAGCGCCGGTCATCAATTGCTGGTAGGTCGCCGGACGCGCCGGGGGCATGGGGGCCGTGCCCACCTTCCGCGCGGCTCTGACCAAAAGGATGGGGGCGAACTCGCCGGGGTCGGTGACTCCCTCGACCTCGAGGAGATCTTCACGGCGAAAGCCAGAGAATAGATTCGTGGCGGCCAGCAGGTAGATGCCGGCGGTCTCATCGGTCAGGATCAAAGCACGCTCCGGAGGGTAGGATTCATCAACCACGACGCCGCGAAGGCGGGTCGGAAGCGCCCGGGCGGCCTGGGCCGCCGTCAGGTTACGGACCTGGGCCACGTTGGTCAGGACGACCGCCGGCGAGGGCGCCGAACCCTCGAGGGCGGCCGTGGCAGAGCCAGCCAGAGCCACAAGGAGGAACCCGGCCAGAGTGGCGATATATGAAGACGGACACATTTCCTAAAACCTCGTTGGAAACCTATGGGCAATTTCCATGCTCCGCAATACTTTCATTCTTACTCCTTCGGGTAATAGACGCTAGAGACGGTTGTCGGTATGGTTGGGCAATCGGGGTCTGGGTTGAACGAACCGAACCGTTTCTGCAATGAGTAGCCGGACAATTGAAACCGCGTAACTATTCAGCCCGAACCCCGAAGACGAATGACGAATGAAGTCCGAAATCCGAATGACGAATCGTTGCTTCCGTCGGCGGTCAGGTTCTGGGCCAAGTCTCGCGCCTGGTCCAACCAAGCACTCAGCCGGCCTGTGCAGGCCACGCAGACAGGCGGGTTTCGGGCTTCGGACTTCGTCATTCTTTCGTCATTCGCCTCCGAAGTTCGGCCTGAATAGTTACGTTCAAGGTGCCGACTCAAATAGGCACCTGGCCGGCGTTCTGGCTCACCGGCGTGAATAGTTGGCCGCCGGAAAGTGACTTCATGGAGTATAAAGGAAGGTCCGTTTGCGAGCAGAACACCTACAATGGCCGGTGGCAGAATTCAAGCACCGCGGTCTCCGCGGCAGACAGCACCTGGCATAGCTACCTGCTGGTAGCCACGCTGCTGAAAGTGCCGCCTTGCGGCGTGGTCAGCGCTGGCCGTTGCGCCCAAGCTTCCCAAGCGCATTTTTACCCTTTCGGGTAATGGACATGGGCCAGCCCGTCGGATATCTTATGCCCCGAAATAGCCGAAGCACATGTCTGAGACATGCGCCTCGGCTCAATCGAATAGTACGCAAACAAATATATGCAAACAGATATGCAGTCGAACCGAACTGAGATCAAACATCCAAGTTCCATAAATATGAATACACAACCCAGCATCGCCCCGTTGGCACCAAGCCTCAAACTGCCGCTCGCCCCGACTGTGAAACGTCTGAGCCAATCGGCCCTGCTGGTAGGCACCCTGCTCGCTATGCTGACGAGCAGCGGATATGCGCAGCCGACCCTCACCTTGTCCGACTTTGGCGCGGCGGTGCCAACGCCGGCGGGCGATGATATTTCGCAGTTGACTTCCGATAATACTCAAGGCGCTTCTGTGGATTGGGGTGAAGGTGCTTCACAGACTTTCACGACTCTGGGGAGTGCGAACGGGTATACGCTTACTGATATCTATCTTAAGGAGTTGGCTGGTTCTGGCACGGGCAATACCGTTTCGCAAACCTACACGATTTATATTGCTTCGCTGACCAACGCTAACGTCGGGGCCACGCGCTTGATCACTACTTACACCACGACGGCGGCGACCTTCGGAAGCGGCAACTGGATTCGTATTGCCGGTCTGACCAATGTCCTTGCGCCTAATAGCGGTTATGCTTACACCATAAAACGTAATACTAGCGGTTGGTGGCGGCCGGATGGCAAGAGCAGTAATCCGTATGCGGGCGGTTGTGCGGGCTATTTCAATCGCAATGCCAACTTAAATGCCTATACCAGCGATGCTGCGTTTATGGTGGCGCTTACAGCGATTCCGGTCGGCGGTCCGCCGGTGGTGAATCCCACGACCATTACGCCGGCCACTGTGTACGCGGGCATGACGGCCACCTTGAGCGCCACCTATTTTGGCACGGCACCCTTCAGCAGATTTGTCTGGCAATCGGATGGTGCCACTGGCGGCGCGACCTGGACTAGTCTTCCCAGTTCCACCACCAACACATACTCGCTGGACACGACGGGCATGACCCCTGGCACCTACCAGTTTCGTTTGGCAGTCACGGATGCCAATGGCACCACCACCAACACAGCAGCGTCCATGGTTCTGAACGCTGCGTCCGGCCCCCTCGTCGTCACTGACACCGCCATCGTTCCCTCCACCATCCCCCTGGGGGGTACGACCGTTATGAGCGCCACGTTTGGTGGCACCCTTCCCTTCAGTTACCGGTGGCAACGCGCCACCGACTCCAGCGGCACCGGGCTGGCCAATATTCCCGGCGCAACCAACTCAACCTATACCTTGACCAATGCGCAATATAGCAGCGCGGCCCTCTACCGGCTGCAGGCCTCGAATACCGTCAATGGCGGTTCCATCGGGAATAGCGCTTTTGCCGCCTTGACCGTGCGGCCTCCGGTGCTTATCTCCGTTATCACGACCGATCCGACGCCGAGCACTTACGATATCGCCCAACTGAGCACCAACGGCGACGCGAGGGCTCCGGACAGTTTGAACTATTATGACAACAATGGCACCAAGCCCGGCCAAACGTTCACGACCGGTGACAACCCCAGCGGGTACACTCTGGCCTCTATTCTCTATAAGTATGGCGGACCCGCCAACGACGGAGCCCACGGAGCCGGCAACCGCTACACCTTGCGCATTTATTCGCTGAGCAACGGCGGGGCGGGCTACGCGACGCTGATCAGCACTTACACCAACGACAATACCGCACCGGCGTTTCCCAACAACGTCTGGGGCAAATGGTTTGGTGGCCTGACGAACACCTTCGCGCCTAATACGGTCTATGCCTACAGCACCAGCGATGCCGATGGCTGGATGCACATGGGCAATGCCTCCGGCAACCCTTACATCGGCGGCGAGTTGGCATTGCTCCCGGCCGGCAGTGGTAATGCCACATTTGGCTCCTCTCATGGTTATGATGCCACCTTTCTAGTGAACCTGGTTCCCGCCGGCTATCCTGCAGTTCAGGATGTCAGCCTATCTCCCACGAACACTGTCTTCGCCGGCGTGCCCGTCACCTTGAACGTCGTCGCGATCGGCCCCTCGATTGGATACATCTGGCAAATTGACAACGGTGGCGGCTTCGTTGACTTGCCGAACTCCAACACCAACAGCTATACCCTGAACACCTCAAGTTTGCCGTCCACCACCTACCAGTTGCGGGTCCAAGTGACCAACAGCCTCGCTACCGCCACCAGCACCTCCATCACGCTGAACGTGGTGGCCGCCAATATCCTGTCTGTGAGCATCGCGCCAACAAACTCGCCGGCCAGCCCGGTCTATGCGGGGACGCCGGTGACGTTGAGCGCCTCGGTGCAGGGAAACAACCTGACCTATATCTGGCAAACCGACGGCGGTCTGGGCGGTGGTTTCATTGACCTGCCTAGTTCCAACACAAATCAATACACGTTGGACACCTCGGCATTGACGGCGGGCACTAGCCTTTACCAACTCGTTGTTTCGAATGCTTCGGGCACGGTAGCCAGTTCGCCGCTCACGCTCGATCTGGTGGCGGCTTCCGGCCCGGTTCTGTTGAGTGGCACGACCTTATCGCCGTCCTCCGTGGCCTTTGTGGGGAACAGCGTGCTGATGACTGCGTCGTTCACGGGCAGTATGCCGATCGCCGGTTACCAGTGGTATTTCACCACCAACGGCGGGGGGACCAGTGCGGTTGCCGGCGCCACCAATGCCTCCTTCACGCTCGCCAACGCCCAGTTTGCCAATGCCGGTGCCTACTTCGTGACGGCCTCCAACAATCCTCCGGTGATCGGGCCGGCCACGGCCAGCAGCACGCCGGCGCTTCTGTATGTGGCGCTCCCACCGCAGACCAACACGGTCAGCGCCGGCATCTTTGACTCTGGAAACGGTTCCCCCTATGTCGGGCCTTATGACATCGCTCAGTTGAATTTTATCGAACCCAGCGGCAACAACACGCCACCCGGCCTCAACTACTATGTGGATAGCAGCCGGCCGCCCGGCCAGACCTTCCTCACCGGGAGCACGCCGCCGCCTGAGTCACCGGCCGGCTATCCGCTGAATTCCGTTTATGTCCGGGATGAATCCGGCAGCGGTTCGCCGGGCGCACAAACCTATACGCTCCGCATCTACGAGGTGGTTGGTGGCACCAATGCGGCTCTTCTTACCAGCTATGTCTCGACCAACACCTTCCTGGCCGTGAGCGGCGACTGGATCCGCTGGGAGGGCTTGACGAACGTGCTGCGCACCAATGCCGTTTATGCCTTCTCCCTGGCGCGCAACGGCAGTGGCTACTGGAAACTGTCCACCGATAACAACGACTCCTACCCCGACGGTGAGTCGGTCCTGCTCCCCACCCAAGCCGGAGGGATGACCTATGGCACGATGAATGTGTTTGATGCCGCGTTTGTGGTCGGCCTGACGCCGCCTAAGGCACCCGTTGAAATCGTGGCCACCGCCATCACCCCGTCTTCCTGCTACGCGGGCCAGACGGTCACCATGAGCGCGTCGTTCTCCGGTGCCCGGCCCATGTACTATCGGTGGCAGTTCACCGACACGGGCAATGTCACGAGCCTCATCTCCGGTGCCACCAACGCCACCTACACTGTTCCGGTGGTGAGTAGCGGCAATGCCGGCACCTACAGTCTCCTGGCCTCCAATGCGCTCAGCGGCGGGTCTTACGTATCCAGCACCCCGGCCACGCTGACGGTGCTCCCGACGCCGGCGACCTTCGTCATGGATTTTTCGCACCGGGATTACAGCGGGGCGGGGGTTATCGGCAGTGGCACCGCTTGGAACCGCATCAACGTGAGTGGCGGCACCGCGACGATCAATGGCGTCGCAGTGACCATCAAGAAGAACACGGCCATGTTGGCGGACGACGGCTACACGCCTTTGGGCATCCAGTTCACCACTTATCAGACCTGGGAATATGGCGGCGGCGGGGGCACCATCCCACTGTTGAATAACTGGATGCTCCTGCAAGGCACGCCGGGCACCGCCCTGTTCCCGTTCACCTTCAGCAACTGCATTCCGGGCGTCTATAACCTGGTGCTCTACGGCAACAACGGTACTTACGGCTCAGGCCGGACGGTCTTCACCGTCAATGGCGTCAGCAAGACCAATATCAACAATGGGGACAACACCGCGTTCGCGGAGGGCGTCAACTACGCCCGCTTCTACAACATCGCGGTGACCAATGGAGTGCTCACGGGTTATTGGAGTCGACCGGACACTGGCGAGGCGGCTTTCAACGGCGCGCAACTCGAGCTGGCCTATCCTTATGAGAATCCGCACCTCTTTATCGCCAGCCAACCCGCCAGCAGAACCAATCTGACCGGAACCCCGGCCAGCTTCAGTGTCATGGCGCAGGGGCCGGGTCAACTGGGCTATCAATGGCGCAGCAACAGCGCGCCCATTGTTGGCGCGACCAACAGCTCTTACTCCGCCTACACCGGAACTTCGGGCGTCTGGAGCTATGACGTAATCGTGACCAACGACACAGGCCTGTCCTTGGCTAGCGACGTGGCCACGCTTACTGTCGTTGACCCCAATAATCTGGTATGGCGCGGCTATACTGCGGATTGGGATTTAATCAGCGCCAACTGGAGCAATCTGACCACGACTGCTGACAGCGTCCTCTACACCCCGGGGGACATTGTTCGGTTCGATGATACCGCCACGGGCTTTGCCGTAACCTTGAGCGGCACCCTGGCACCCAAGACCGTGACGGTGAGTAATCTGACCCAGTACTACCTCATGTCCGGCTCCGGGAGCTTGAGCGGTGCTATGAACCTGACCAAGACGGCCAGCGGCACCTTGACCATCAGCAACTACAACAGCTACACCGGCGGAACGATTGTGAACGGCGGCACGCTGGCTTTGGCGGTAGGTGGCAGCAGCTCTATTCGCGGCACCCTAAACATCAATCCGGGCGGGACGGTCAATTTGACGGCCTGGGATGCGTTGGGTTATACCCTTGGCGCTTGCGTCTCGACTGTCAACATCGCTGGGGGCACCTTGACCAATAGCGGTGGCAATGAAGGCTACATCACCACGTTCAACTTGACTGGTGGCACGATGAGTTCAGGCGGTGGCGCTTACCATTTGGACGGAGCCAGCGGAGTCGGTATCAACAGTCTGGCTAGTGCGACCATTTCCACCGTCAGCGCGCCTGTGACGCTGCGTTCTTCACCGGTCGTAATTTCAACGGCGCAGGGTCCAGCCCCGAACGGGGTTGACTTGGACATCTCGGGCGCGATCGGTGGTGGCGGCAATACTATCGCCAAGTCAGGGCCGGGTACCCTGTCCCTCTCTGGCATAAACACCTACAACGGGTTGACGACGGTCAGCAACGGTACGCTGCTCGTCAACGGCACGGTTCCGGGTGAGGTGACCGTGATGGCGGGGGCGGTTCTCGGCGGCAATGGCACCATCGGCGGCGTGGTCACTGTTCAGGCGGGTGGCACCATAGGGGCGGGTGCAAGTGTGGGTGTGCTCACGCTCAACAGTTCACCCGTATTGGGCGGCACCGTCGTGGCGGAGATCAACGGCACCACACCGGCCGCCGACCTGATCGCTGTGGTTGGAAGCCCGATCACCTACAGCGGCACACTGGTGGTAAGCAACGTCGGGGGCGCACTGACGGCGGGCCAGAAGTTCACGCTGTTCACCGCGACGGGCCACACCGGCAGCTTCGCCAGCATCGTAGGCTCGCCCGGTAACCACCTGGCTTACAGTTTCAGCAACGGCGTGTTGAGCGTGGGTCCGAGCGGCCCGGCTTACCTGACGAACAGCGTGAGCGGCAGCACCCTGAGCTTCTCCTGGCCGGCTGGTCAGGGCTGGAGGTTGCAGATGCAGACCAACAGCTTGTCGGTCGGCCTGGGCACCAACTGGGTGTATGTGACG
Source organism: uncultured Verrucomicrobiota bacterium (assembly GCA_903847485.1). Lineage (GTDB taxonomy): Bacteria > Verrucomicrobiota > Verrucomicrobiia > Limisphaerales > JAJXZI01 > CAINDV01. The sequence continues at coordinate 5,138 of CAINDV010001297.1, read as the reverse complement.
GACGGCGGTGTCACCAGCACGAACATCACGATTGATCCGCGCAAGCCCACGGTGTTCTATCGGCTGAGGTATCCCTAACGTGAAGTGACGGCGGATCCCGCGCCGACAATTGAACTCAAAGCGTGCCGCCGGGCCATCACTGGCCCGGCGGTTTTGTTTCTACAGTCCCCTGGAACTGAACCACCGCTTTTACCCTTTTGAGTAGTTGCCACCCGGCGCTTCTGTGTGTCATGCTGATGAGCGATGAATCTTTCTGGAATTACCCCACTGAGTTGGGCATGGCGTCGGAGTCGGCAGGCTCTGGCCGTCATGTTCCTTGCTGTTCCGCTGGCCTTGTTTGGCGCGGTCGCCACCGCTCGTGCCGCCACGAATCAAGCCACCGTCCCACCCGCCACCGCCAAGGCCGTCCACCTGTCGTGGGGCGACAAGTTGAAGGATGCCGGCGTGGTGGGGGTGGTGCAGTTCGCACTCTCCGCTTTCGGGGCCATCTTCATTTTTGAGCGCCTGTTTGGTTTGCGGCGCAAACATCTCGTCCCAGTGGGACTTACCGCCCGCGCCGCGCAACTCTGGCAGGAGGGCAAATTCGAGGCGTTGGAGAAGTTGGGCGAAACTGAGCCTAGCACCCTGGCGCGCGTCATTTCCTTCATCGCGCGCAACCGCCAGTCGCCCATGGCCGACGTGTCCGGGATCGCGGGCGACTTAGTGTCGCGCGAGTTGGCCATCAATTACCAACGCGCCTATCCGCTGGGCATCATCGCGACGCTCCAGCCCTTGCTGGGTTTGCTGGGGATGATCTTCGGCATGATCCGGACCTTTGAAACCGTCGCCATGGCAGGCTCGCTGGGGGATCCGACGCAACTGGCCTCCGGCATTTCCGAGGCCTTGGTTACCACCGGCCTCGGTCTCGCCTTCGCCATCCCGTTCCTCGCGCTCTATCACTTTTTCAAGCACCGGACCAATGCTTATGGCGTGCAACTCGAAGGCGAAGTGACGAGCCTGTTGACCGCGTGGTTCCTGAAACCCGGCGGCCCGGAAGCCCGATAACTCTTTCCTGCCATGCGTGTCAAAAAACCAGAGGAGGAGCCCTTCGAGATCATGTTGATCCCGATGATTGATTGCATGCTGGTGATCATCATCTTCTTCCTAGTCGCCACGACGCTGAAAAGCCACGAAAAGGAGCTGCCCGTGGACTTGCCCACGGCCTCCGCCGCGTTGAGCATCGAGCAACCGCCCGACCTGTTCATCATCGGCGTGGACAAGGCTGGCGTGCCGTATCTGAGCACCGGCGATTTCATCGAACCGGTGGACACGGAGCGCCTGCACCGACGCCTCCGTGAAGTCGCCGCCGCCGATCCGAACCGCCGCGTCCGCATTGACGGTGACCGGGCGACGCGGTTTGAAGACATCATCCGCATCGTGGACTTATGCCAGTTTGAGGGCCTGAGAAATGTCGGACTCCACACCAAAGCCGAACGACACTAAGGCGGGCGCCGCCTTCGAATTATCCAGCCTGCCGCCGGGCGCGGCCTCGCCGCGTTGGTGGCTCGCGTCGCTGGGCTTTCACGCGGCGCTCGTCGGGTGGCTGCTGTTCTTCTCGCCCGTCCGCGTCATTGACCCCAAGGCTAAACCGGACGCCAGCCACATCAGCGCCGCGCAGGCCCGTCAGGTGGTGGCGGCGATTCGGGAAAAGCAGGCCGCGACCATGGAGCAGAACCTGCGCACGCTGGCAGCCATCGGCCAGAAGATTTACGATCTCGAAAACCGCAAACGCGACGAGTTCACGACCTTCGCCCGCGAGCTGGGCAAAGACGTTCCCGCCAAAGCTGCCGCCGATGAGCAGGACATCGCGCGGGTCCAGGCGGCGGTGCTGGCGGCGGTGGACCAGACCGTCTCGAATTGCACGCTCTTTGTGCAGACGCGCGCCAATGCCTGTTTCGATGACCTGCGGGCAGTACAGAGACTCGCGCGCGAAAAGCAAGCGCGGGTGCTGCAACTTCAGGAGCAGGCCCAAGGACTACTCTCTCTGGGCGACGCGCGCTTTGCCGCAGCCCAATCCGCCCTGAACGAAGCCAGTGCCGCCCAGGGGCGCGCCGAGCAGGCCATGACTGAGGCGGAGGCGGCGGCCGATGCCTCCCGCGGATCGCGCCAGCGCACCGCTCTCGAAGGGCAGATCGAACACTTCACCTATCACCTCCGACGCACCCGCGAAATCGTCGTCCATGCCGAGACCAACCTCGTGGTGGCCCAAAGACGTGTCACCATTGCCGAATCCGTGCTGGCCCGTCGGAAGACTATTGCCGACGAAGCGGCGAAGAAGGCTGCGGCGGAAAACACCGAGCCGGCGCGGACAACGGCGGAGGCGGCGAAGAGGTTACTGACCACCGCCGAACGAGACTTAGCTTGGTCTCAACGCCTGCTAAAAGAAGTTCCCCAGGAGCTGGCGAATGCCAGGAAGAGTCTGCCTGAATTGGAAGCCAAAGTATCGCAATTACTCGCTGAATCCGACCCCGAGCGACCGGCCCCAACGGCGGACGATAGGAGACTGATCGAGCTGCAAACTGTCGCCCGCCAGCGCCAGGTTGAGGCGCAGCAGGCCCAGGCCAGAGCCGCGCAGGCCGTCGCTGCCCTTCGCGGTTTGAAGAATGACGGGGCCGCCGGCACGGAGGCGCTCGCGGCGCTGGACCAGGCGGCGCCCGCCGAGGCCGCGCCACCGGCGGCGGATCCAAAGCGCATGAACCTCGCCCAGATATATGCGTCAGCCCAGCAGACCGAGAGCCGCCTTACCCAATCCTATCGCCGGCTGCGCGCCATGAATCTCGCGCTGGTTCGCCGGTTCCCCCTGGCTAAGGCGATAGATCTGACCGAAGTGGCCAAGCCGGTTCGCCCCGACCTCTCCGCTGAGTTACAGGCGTCGGTTCAATCCGGCGAAGAGGCGGTCGCTGCGCGCGAGGCCGTTCAGAGCGCCAAAACCGAAGTGAGCGCGATGGTTCGTCTCGCGGATTCGCTGCTATCTCAGGCGCAAAGTCTGGACGTTAAACTTGGTTCGTCCATCTCCCTCGAAGATTACAACCGCCAGTTCGACGAATTACAGGCCATGGAAAGCATCGCTACCGAAGAGATCGGCGGTGATGTGATGGATTTGACTGCCATGTGGGGCGGTGCTGGCGAAGGAAACGGAGAGCCAGGCGGGGACGGCAAAGGCGGTGGTGGCGAAGGCGGGGCCGGTGTAGGTGGGCGCGGCGGTGGCGGCGGCAGAGGGGGAGCTGGTGGCGCGGGGGGCCAGGGTGGCAGCGGCACCGGCAATGGCGGCACCGGTGGCAGTCAGCCTAACATGGGGCTGACTGGCATTGCCGGTCCTTTTGGAACTAGCACTGGCACCGGTGATGGAAGCTCGGGCGGCGGTGGTGCGGGCAATGGCCGTGGTGGATTTGGTCTGCGCGGAATCCGCGGTGCGCCGGGTGAACTCGGACGGCCGGAGGATGTGACTGACCGTGTGATTCCCTTTCCCGGCCGGCGGGTCGCGGCCCGCGGTAGCTCGCCTCGCTGGTTCTTTGCCGATAGCTGGTATATCCTTGGCCCCTTCGACAACACCGGCCGCCGGAACATCAACCGCAAATTCCCGCCGGAAGAGGTCATAGACTTGAATGCGACCTATCCCGGCAAGAACGGGGTCCAGATTCACTGGGAGTTTCAACAGTCGGGCACGCCCAACGTCATGCCGCACCTGGATGCCTATAACGCCGCGCGCCGCAACCCTGCGCTCCGCCCTGCCGATAACTACATGAACAGCCTACAATACAGCATCTACTACGCCTACACCGAACTCTGGTTCGAGCAGGCGTGTGATTTGTGGGTGGCCATTGGCAGCGACGATTTCTCCAAGGTGTGGATCGAAGACAAGCTTGTGTGGTCCAGCGGCAAGAACCTGAAAGCCTGGCAACTTAACGAGGGGCTCCGCAAAGTGCCTTTCAAGAAAGGCGTCAACCGCGTCCTCTACCGCGTCGAGAACGGCAATAACATCACCGAGTTTTCGTTGGTAGTTTCACTCCTGCCGTAGCAGCCGTGTTTGCGGGCAGCAATTCTCATTATGGGCCAAGTCTAAGGACATTTAGGTCAGTCAAGTCTAGGGACATATAGGTCACTTGAGGACTCTGATAGCCTCGGGTGTTGCTCGTATCGATGTCAGCGCAGTGGCGGCGGAGCGGAGCCGGAACGGAGCGGACATCGATACGCGCTCAGAATATCGTAGCCAACATGAAAAACTCTCTCCAAAGCAGCGACGGTAAATCGTCCGCTTGGCCCGGCGCGGGGTGGCCTTGCGTGCGCTCGCCCGTCAGTTCCGGCGCGCGCGCTCGAACGTCCCATACTGGGGCCATCGCGCCCGCGGCCAGCGCTGGCCGCCCAGGCCGAGTGGGACTCCTTCGAGGTCGTTGAGGGACTCAGCATCCAGGACGTCGGCGCGGTTCAGGTCCTTAACGGCATCTCCTTGCACGGCAGCCTGTGCGGCTCTTTTCTCGCCCCCACCGTTACCGCCCAGTTCACTCAAGATTCGTGGCTGGCCCACTGGCGCGCCCACGGCCGGCCCACCTCCGCTCAGTGCGCCAACGATCTCCGCTGCCACGGCCCCCATCCCCATCCCGATCGTCTCGGTTCCGTCTCCCTCTTCTGCCTGGCCGTGGGCGTCACCCCCGTCTTCGCCCCGCCTCGCGAGCCTGGCCTCCAGAACCAAATCGAGTCCTTCAACCACCTGTGGCAGGCCAAGGTCTGGCAGCGCTTTCACCACGCTAGCCGCACCCAGTTGCGCCGCCGCTCGGACCGCCACGTCGCGGCCCATCACGCCCAATCCCAGGAACGGCAGGAGCCGGCGCCGGCATGCCTCCCGTGGCCCCCCAGACCGCCTGGCGGCTCGCGCCGACGCCAAGGTCAGCTTCATCCGCCGCACCGATGACGCAGGCCGAGTTAGCCTGCGCGCCAGCCGCTTCCTCGTCAACGCCGCTTGGAACCATCGCCTCGTTCGTTGCGAAGTCCACCTCCGCTCGCAGACCATTCATTGTTTCAGTCTTCGCCGTTCCCAACCCGACCACCAACCGTTGCTTGTCACTTATCATGCGAACGCTCACATCGCTCACTTCACAGAG
>CAINDV010001296.1 GCA_903847485.1 uncultured Verrucomicrobiota bacterium | reverse complement strand
GGTTTCATGTCGCCCGTGGGCATTTCGTGGCGGAGCATGAAGTTGTCCACCTTGAGCGGGAAGGCGAAGTATCCCATCTCCACATTGGCGATCTGTTTGCCTTTGACCGCGTCGTTGATGATATCAATCCGTGGCAGCGAATCATAGAGCACGACCTTGCGGCGGAGGCTGTCCAGTCCGGTCGCGGCGCCGTCCGCGGTCATGCAGCCGAGGACCGGACCGGTGCTGGCGGCGAGAGTGGCGGTGGCGACCTGACCGGCGAGTGCGCCCTCCTTGTAGAGGACATATTGATTCAACGGCTGCGGTGCCGCAGAGTCAACCAATTCCGCGTTGCCGTGCTGTTTGTCGAGGATGCTGGTGACGTTGCCGGCCTGGTCGAAGGTCACTTTGAAAAACCTGTTCTCCAGCGTGTCGGCGGTGGTTGTGATGGACGGCGGATAGACCGGATCGCTGTCGCAGGCGGTCACCTTGACGGTCTTGTAGCCAAGCCCAGGCACATTCTCAGCGACAAAGACCACTGTGCCGTCATCCAACTTCTGATATTTAATGGTCATTCCGGTTTCTCCGTCTGTCAGAACGAAATGTGCCGGGAGGTGTTTTTGTTCGAGGGTGACCAAGTCCGAACGGGTCCACGCCAAATTATTATACACGACGATCGCCGGACCGGTGGCGGGAATCCGGGAAGTGATCGCCGCCATGGATTCGTTGAGGACTTTGGTGGAGGCCACATCGCTGGCGATCGCGGTGTTGCGTTTCCAGCGCCACTGTTCGTCCACGGCCGGGCTGGGCGAGCCCCAGGTGTGTTCGTCGTACAGCAGCAGATTCTCGTAGGCACCGGCCAGGTTTTCGCAGGGATGGCGGCGGTCGGGGATCGCGATGCCGGCAATCGTGGCGAGATATTCGGCGGCAGCGAGCTTGTCATGGTTCATCCGGTTAATACCAGTTTCATATGCCGTCGAAGCCGCCCCGAAATTCCACCAGTCCTCAATTGTCCCCTTGAAGGTAGGAATGGAAGCACTCCAGTTGGTTGCAACATCGTCAAAAAACTGGTTGTAGTTTGCGTTGATGATCCGCGGATACACGTACCCCTTGTCATTGAGCGCCTTGATATTGGTATAAACCTGGGTGGCCATGGGCCGATTATCGCCGTCATACGTAAAATTGACCATCGCAACATCGTAGGGGTATTTTTTCCCTGCCTGATATCCCATCAACTTGTGCGTCACTGTGGTCATGAGATTGCTGATATCACTACGGCAAAAACCAAGCTCATCAATGCTATAGTTCCCCACAGGCACATTCCATACTAGCAACTTATGTGCCGGGTTTCTTCCCTGCGCATAAAACAGTTCCGGGTACACGGTAGTCCCCCGCCAGGGGTTATGATCACCGTTATGATGGATGGCAAAGGACTTGGCGCCGGCTTCCACCATTGCATCAATGGCACCCCAGCTAAGCACAGGCTCATCGCGCATGATGATGTTCTTGGAGGACCCCACGCCCGTTTTGTCCTTGAAAAACCGTTCCGCGTAATAGGTTGAGCGAGCCAACTCTTCAGCTCCCCAGTTGGCGTGTGCATTATTGGCAAACGCCGCACCATATGCGAATCGACCCTGTAACAGGCGAGTCCGCAGTGTTTCGAACCAGTCGGCGCTGCGGACCGGCAGCGCCGTGTCAAGTTGGTAAACGCCTTCCACCTCCAACCGGACCTTCGAATCGTCCGGCCAGGTATCCGAGCGCGGCATGTCCTCGAGCAACGCCTGATCCCAGAACCCCGGCCAGATCTTGTCCTTCAGTTTTTCCTGGTAGTCGGTGTAGCCTATGTCCAAGTGGCTGTTGTGACCGACATAGAGGCACCAGTGCCGGATTTTTTGTTGGGGCAGGGTCTTGGTGCCGATGGGCGCGGCGCTTCCGGCCTGGTTGTCATGGATGGCGAAAGTGACGGAGTCGCCATCGGCGGCCAGTTCCGGCACATGGACCACGCGCTTGCTGGCGCCCGGTGGCAGGCTGCCCAGGGCCTCGATGGAATCGGGCTTGCCCGGCACGCTGATTTTTACCCAGGCATCCACCGCTTGGCCGCGGTGGCTTTCAATGGTCAGTTCGGTTTCGGATTTCAACGCGCCGTCGGCGTTGATGATCCACGGGCGTTGGTCGATGTGGGTGATCACCGTGGAATCCGCGGCAAAGACCGGAATATGGGCGATCAGGAACGCGGCGGCGGAGAGGATGGTGGTTTTCATGATGTGTATGGTTGCTAGGAATTTGCTTTGAGGTGGAGACTGCTGCAAGAGCCGGTGGGCGGACCGGAGGGCGGGGAAAAGAAGTTCATGAAAAAGTTGTTGTTGGTTTAAAATTTCAATTCGCCGTTCAGACGGTAGCTCCGGCGGGCCTTGGTATCGAGACCGATAATTCCTTTCGGCATGACACCATCAGACTGTTCCGCCGCCGCTGAGGATTGGGAGTCGTTGCAATCTTTCTTCCCAACCGGCTGGGCTGACCTCGCACAAACTACAAATGCTCTCAAGGGCCTGAGGCAGGATAAATCGCACCGCGCTGGCCTGGCCCGGGACGTCAGTATTTTGCATTTTGCCACGAGTGGCTATGTTCATAATGTGAAAGACTTCGTATTAATGTTATAACCGTCAAGATTCAGTTTCGGGCTTTCGCCCTTGAGTTCCGCGGTCTTGCACCGCATGGTGATAGTGCAGCGCTCGCCGGGAAGCAACGACCGGTAGTTATCACTGTAAAAGGTCGGCAGCACCCGTTCCCCCGAAGTCGCCCGCACCAGGCAGAGCCTTGGCATGAAGGCGATGGATTGGGTTGCATTGCACAGCGTCGCGGCAACTACCGTTTCGTCCCCGCTCGCCTTGGCCTTCGCCGTCAGCACAAGGTTGACCTGCGGCAGCGAGTCGAGGCCGGTGTAGTCCTGATAGGCGTTGCCATTCCAGTAGAAATTCTCCGAGATCACATCGTTGCCGTTCTTCAGCAGCAGCCTGATGAAATGGACTGGCGTCAACCCGTCCGGCTTGGCGATGGTGAAAGCGGCGGTTTTCGAGTTCGCGGCGGCGTTGATGGCAGCCGAATGGGTGGATTTCAGTTTCGCGTCGGAATTATAGACCTCCGCCACGGCGGTCAGGGCGCTTTGTGTTTTCAGGGTGGCATTGATCACGCTAACGCCCCAGTTGCGGATGTCCCATTGGATGTGGAGCGGTTCACAGGCCTTCTTGTTGCCGAAATAGGTGCCATCGACGCCATAATAATAATCGTAGGTGCTCCAGTTGAGGTTGGCCCAGGCCGATTTGCTCATCCACAGCAAAACACCACCGCATCTGTTCCACATGGAGTTGGCCGCCCCTTCCATGATGGCCCGGTTGTTCTCATAGTTCAGGGCTGCCGCCTTGGCGCAGAACTGTTCAATGTTCGTCGAAGACCCGTATTGTGCATTTATCTTCTTGAGATAGTTGCTGCCATCGGTGTTTTTATGATCGATCTGATGATAGGACCACATCCCGGTTTCGTTGATGGGCCACAGGTCGGCGGCCGGCATCATGGCGCGCATGCTCTCGACGCTCAGCACATGCGGCAGGCCTATCTCCGAATACAGGCCGAGCTTCTCTGCATAATTCCAGTACCAAACCGGGTCGTTCACCGACCAGGGACCGGAATAGTTATGGATGGGGAGGTGCGCCGAGTGGTTGACGAAGAGCATGTCAGGATGGAGCTCCTCCATATGGGTCTTGAACAGAGCCATGCCATCCGGTGGGCTGGGCTGCTCGTTGTTGCCGACATGGATCACGACACTGGGGTGCGTTCGTACCCGTTTCAGCATGTCGCGTATGCCTTCGATGGACTCGGGGTTGCGGATGCCTCCGTAGCCCCACATGTTGTGCTCAGTATAGGATTCGCCGCCGAGCCCGTTCCACTCGCACCAGGTCAGAATCCCATAGCGGTCATTGGCTTCGAAGGCCTGCCTGAACGGCACCTGCCCCTTCCAGAAACGGATCATGGTGAATCCCATTTCCTT
>CAINDV010001295.1 GCA_903847485.1 uncultured Verrucomicrobiota bacterium | reverse complement strand
GGTGGAACGAATTGGACACCGAGAATTGGATCAATGAATTGGTCATCCGTGGCTTCCTCGGCAGACGGCACCAAGCTCGCGGCGACGGATTCGGCAGGGCGCATCTACATCTCGACCGACAGCGGGACGACTTGGACGGCGCGTGAGAACGATCGCCCGTGGAGCGGAATCGCTTCCTCGGCCGACGGAACCCGGCTGGGCGCCGTGGTTAGTGGCGGTCAAATCTACCTCTCCAATGACAGCGGCTTGACCTGGACCGCGACTGAAACCAACCGGGTCTGGGCTGGAGTCGCGTCCTCAGCCGATGGGAACAAGCTGGTCGCCGTGGTGAATGGCGGTCAGATCTACACCCTGAATCTGGGGGCCGCCACGCCCTAGTCAGTCGTCCATTTGATTGCCCCCATGAAAACAAGCAACGCTGAGATGCTCTTCGCGAACGCGTGCCAGTTGAAGAACCTCGACGAGCAGAAGGCGTACGTGGCGAAGGCTTGCGGAGACGACGCGACACTTCTCCATTACATCCTGCGGCTCCTGGAGGCGCGGGCCAAGGATCCGCACTTCCTCGAAAACCCGCCCTCCGCCTTGTCGGCTGCGGAATTCCCGCCGGACGAGTCGGGGCGGCGGATCGGCCGCTACCGATTGATCAAGCAGATCGGCGAAGGCGGCTGGGGGGAGGTCTATGGGGCCGAGCAGGAAGAGCCGATGCGCCGCCGCGTCGCGCTCAAGCTCATCAAGCTTGGCAGGGAGAGCCGGCAGGTGATTGCCCGTTTTGAGGCGGACCGGCAGGCGCTGGCGCTAATGGATCACCCCAACATTGCGAACGTGCTCGATGCCGGAGCTGACGAGAAGGGCCGTCCCTACTTCGTCATGGAATTGGTGGAGGGGGACACGCCGATCACAGATTACTGTGACAAGAACAGTCTTTCCACAGCCAAACGGCTTGAGCTGTTCAGCCAGGTGTGCCAGGCCGTCCAGCACGCTCACCAGAAGTGAATCATCCACCGCGACCTAAAGCCGTCCAACATCTTGGTCACGTCCGAGATGAGAAGCCCGTGCCCAACCAACACGCGCGGGCCGTGTCCTCGTTGGTCAGCCCCACGGAGTGCGCGAGTCGAGTTTCCGCTGTTCACCACGGCCTCCAAGCCCGGTCAAAGCGCTCAAGTCACTGCTGCGTCACGTGTTGGGCATTGCTGGTGCCGACCGCTCCGCGTCGGAATACTCACCCGTGGAACCTGAACGTCGCAGTTCTCGAAAAGTCTTTATAGTTTATCGGGAGTTTTTTTGCCGGAATTCCGCTTATTTGGTTAGAGCCATGAAACTGAAACCTCGTCTCCAACGGTCCCACCGGCCCAACTGCATTTTGCGGGTGCTCCTGTCGTGCCTGCTGCTGCTCTGTTCCGCCGCACTGGCCCAACCGCAAGAGTTTCTGCAGGACCTGGGATTCGAGTTGAACACTCCTGACGGCACCCGCATCGGTGGAGCGTGGACTGCCACCTGGCAGGGCATTGAGGCGGGGGCGATCTGCACGGGCCCCGCCGCCCGGAATGGCAATTGCGGCCTCCTTGCGTACTCGGACACGTATGGCGGCGTCAGTTGGTGCGGCACGTTCCAGAAGTTCGCCGCACCGCCCGGATGCATCTTCACCGGCCGGGCTTGGTGCCGGTCCCAGCCCGAGCCCGAGTGGGTGTACTTGTCACGGGCGCGAGTGGAGATCCGATTTTATGACAATGGCTACAACTTCGCCACTTACACGAGCCCGGCGCTTACCGATGCGGATTCCGGTTGGCAGTTGCTGGAAGCAGTGACGCCGCCCACGCCTTCCAACATTACCCATGTTGTATTCATGCTTTACATCGAGAAGCGCAGCCTGGATTCCGGTGCCAGTGCCGCGTGCTTTGATGATTGCAGCCTGACCGTCAGCCGCGAAAGCGGGCCTCCCTGGCTCTCGCTTCAGCCGGCTTCCTGGATTGCCGCGAGCGGTTCACCCGTGTCTTTTCAGGCGGTTGCGACCGGCGAAGCCCCGTTCACCTACCAGTGGCAGTTCAACAGGCAGCCCATCATCAACGCCACCAACGCCACCTTCACGCTACCCGCCGCCATGGCCACAAGTGCTGGCGAATACCGGGTCTCGGTGAGTAACGCCCAGGGCGCAGTCCTCAGCGACATTGCCACGCTCCAGGTCTTGAGCCTCGACGGCCCGGTGTTGGTGCCGCAGCAAATTCCCGCTTACGGCTACTTGAACGACTTCACCGGTGTCGCCTTGAACGTCGTGCCCGGTGATGTCAAGGTCGCTCCGGTCATTGGCGTCCCCGCCCTCTGGACCAAGCCCACCTTTGCCAATCCGTCCGTCACACTCACTCCGAACGCATTTTGGTCCGCCGACGTGACGACCGGCTCCGGTGATCAAAATGCGACAGTCCTTTACGCCTTCTTGGTGCCGGCTTCGGCCAGCGTGCCTTTGCTCAGCGGCGCGGCTTCAATTCCCCTGTCGTTCTACGACATGGCGTTGGCTGCCGTGAAAGTCGTCCGCAACCCGTCCGCCACCTATGCACCACCAGCGATCAACGTCCCCCCACGCAATCTTGCTTTGCCGCCGGGCGCCACTGCCTCTTTTTCCGTAGTGGCCACAAACTCGGGCACGGTCAACTTCCAGTGGTACCGTGGCTCAGCCGCCATCCCCGGCGCCACAACCTCGACGCTCACGCTTACGAATGTCCAGACTACAACTGCAGGCCGCTATTCGGTCGCCGTGACCTCCGCACCAGGCAGCGAATCCCGGACCAGTGCAACCTTGGAGATCCTTCCCATCCTGAACGCAGCCCGCTCCGGCACAAACCTCGTTCTGACTTGGCCGGTCACCGCGACCGCCTACTCCTTGGAGCGCGCGAATTCGGTCTCCGGCCCCTGGGCACCCGCCACGATCACCACCGTCATCAGCGGCTCCGTCGTGATGGGGACGACCACCACGGCTGCGCCGGCGGAATTTTACAGGCTGAGAGCGTGTACGAAAAGTGCAGTTGGGACTGTTTCTGTCTCACCTTCTGTGGTGGACTGGAGACCATGTGTGCTAAAACCAGCTACCCCACGGATATGACGGATGCCGAATGGCGACTCGTCCGGCCCCTGTTGCCTGC
>CAINDV010001294.1 GCA_903847485.1 uncultured Verrucomicrobiota bacterium | reverse complement strand
GCGGTGAATTCACGAGCGGCCAAGCGGGCGGGTGATGAGGTGGATGCCCGCCAGCGGTTAAAGTGGTTTTCCTCGATCCAATCTCGCGAGGTGGCTGCGCACTGGGGACGGCCCCGGACCCAGACTTGTTGGAACATAAAAAGAGCAGTTGAGCCAACGCAAAGGAGCAAAGGTGCAGAGACGCAAAGATTTCGGCTGCTGAGCACCCTCACCCGCCGGGTGAGTCATTTTAACCGGTCTTTCCCTCGCCCTTTCCCTGTCCCTTGCGCCTTTACCTCTTGGCGTCTTTGCGTTAACTGCCGTTTTAAGGTTGAAGGCATTGGAGAGGCACCGAAAGATGCCCAGCACCGAAGCGGCATTAGGATGGGCACCCGGCTTTCATCCTCCCGATAGGTCACATCCAAGGGGTAATGGGTGCGGTCTTCAATGCCCCATCGTCTTTGTTCCAGTGCCAGCCACTGGGTGTCGCTCAGTTGGGGTTGGGCAATCGCGTTGACTAACATGAGCTTATTACGAACGGCATTAACCGTTTGGTTAAATGGTTGAAAAGTTAAACGGGTTAACCGGTTAGAAGGTCGTTCAGCCCCATTTAACCTGCTAGCCCATGTAACCCATTTAACCTTTTAAGCAACCTGTTAACGACGTTCGTTATATCTCCCAACATCGTCGCGTCCGGCGAAGAGTTTGTTACCGCAATGGACGCGAAGGTTGGGGCCAAGGAACGCAGCGGCGTGCTTGCTTTGCGGCTTTGGCGAGAACCTTTGCGTCCGCTGCGTTTAATAGGGCTACCGGCAGTTTGGTTGCGGCTTGGCCGCGCTAAGCCCTGAGTAGTTACTCGCAGGGTCACGGCTCGGCCGTAACTATGCAGGCGAAAGACCATCCAATGAATCGCAGAGACGCGCAGGACACAGAGAAGACAGCGCCGGGGCAGGCTGGTTCTTGTTCACTGAAGGGTGACTGGTTGGCGGGATGGCCAACAGCCGTTCCCCTCTGCGTTCATCGCGTCTATGCGATTTTCCTGGCGGTTTCAACTGCAGGGTTACGGCTCAGACGGGCGCGGGGGCAGCGGTGCCGAGGCCGGGGAGCTTGGGCGGGGCGGGTTTGTGCGGCGTTTCGGGCAACGGCGTGGCGGCTTGGGCGCCGCGCGGCGGGTCCATTTCGGGAGTCGGTGCCGGCGGGGTGAAGGTGCCGTTGCGGACGATGTCATGGACCTGCGCGCCGTCGAGCGTCTCGTATTCGAGCAGGCCGTTGGCGATCATGTCCAGCTTGTCGCGGTGGGTAACGATGAGTTCCTTCGCCACCTGGTAGCAGTGGTTGATGATGGCTTTGACTTCGGAATCAATCTCGCGCGCGGTGTCCTCGCTGTAACCTTTGGTGCGGCCCAAGTCGCGGCCCAGCAGCACGTATTCGTCGTCGCCGCCGTACTGGACCATGCCCAATTTTTCGCTCATGCCCCATTGGGTGACCATGGCGCGGGCGAGGTTCGTGGCTTGTTGGATATCACCGGCGGCACCGCTGGAAACATCCTCGGCGATGAGTTCTTCCGCGATGCGCCCGCCCATCATCATGGCAATGGTGTCGAGCATCTGCTTGCGATGGTGGCTGAAAACATCGTCTTTCGGCAGCGACATCGTAGAACCGAGCGCCTGGCCGCGCGGAATGATGGTGACCTTGTGGAGCGGGTGGGTGTGTTCGAGGAGGACGTTGGCGAGGGCGTGGCCAGCCTCGTGCCAGGCAGTGTTGCGTTTCTCGTCGTCGGTCATCGCCAAACTGCGGCGGGCGCGGCCCCAGCGGACTTTGTCGCGCGCTTCTTCCAGTTCGGCCATGCCGATGGATTTGCGGCCCCGGCGGGCGGCGAGGAGGGCGGCTTCGTTAAGCAGGTTGGCCAGTTCGGCACCGGAGTAGCCGGGCGTGCCGCGGGCGATAACGGAGAGATCCACGACGGGTGCCAGTTTCACGCTCTTGGCGTGGACTTTCAGAATCGCCTCCCGACCGCGCACGTCGGGCAGGTTGACCGTGACCTGACGATCAAAGCGTCCGGGGCGGAGCAAGGCGGGGTCGAGCACGTCGGGGCGGTTGGTGGCGGCTATGATAATGATGCCATCGGTGGTGTCGAAGCCATCCATCTCGACGAGCAGGGCGTTGAGCGTTTGTTCGCGTTCGTCGTTGCCGCCGCCCATGCCGATGCCGCGGCTGCGGCCCACGGCGTCAATTTCGTCAATGAACACCAGGCAGGGTGTGGTTTTGCGGGCCTGCTCGAACATGTCGCGCACGCGGCTGGCACCGACGCCGACGAACATTTCCACGAAATCCGAGCCGCTGATGCTGAAGAAGGCGGCGTCCGCTTCGCCGGCGATGGCCTTAGCAAGCAGGGTCTTGCCGGTGCCGGGCGGGCCGATCATGAGCACGCCCTTGGGGATGCGTCCGCCAAGGCGCTGGAACTTTTTGGGATCCTTGAGGAAGTCCACCAGTTCAGAAACCTCCTCAATGGCTTCCTCGACGCCGGCGACATCTTTGAATGTAGTTTTGTTCTTCTCCTTATTGAGGAGCTTGGCCTTGCTTTTGCCGAAGCTGAGGGCACCTTTGCCGGCCATCTTAAGCTGCCGGATGAAGAAGAACCAGACGAAGACGAGGATGAGCAGCATGGGCAGCGCGTAGGACAGAATGTTCATGAGCATCAGGTTCGGCTGGCGCGGCTCGAACTTGCCGGTCTCCAACAGCTTGTTCTCCATCTTCTCGGTAAGCCGGGCTTTGGACCGGAACGCTACCAGTTCCTCCTTGCCATCTTTGCCCACGATGACCTTCCCCTCTTTGTCAGTGCGCTTGTATTCGCCGAGGATTTCCGTGAGGAACGGTGACTGCGGGTCGTAGGTGATGGTGGCGCGGGCGACGAGGTTGGAATCCACCTTCTCAATGAAGGCGGTCTGCGAGAGGAACTCCGTCGGCGGCTCCATCCGTTCCCGGAGCATCAGCACCACCATCGCGCCGGTAAGGATAGTCGCCCAAATGATCCAGGTCTTCGGGGGAATGCGGTTGAAGTCCGTATTCTTGCGCGAATTGCGGTCCTGGTTGCCTGATTTGTTGTCGTCTGACATCGAAGTGTTGCGGCGAGAATAGCATGAGCCGCCGCCGTGGGCAACCCTTTGCCAGAACGATGTGGCGGCGCGAGTTTGCGCTTTGGCCGGCGCACGACGGCGTTTAGACTCCCGCCGCATGACTTCCGCTGTGATCGTCGCTGCCGGCCAAGGCACCCGGATGGGGCCGGACGTGGACAAGCTTTTCCTTGAGGTAGCCGGCCAGCCGGTGGTTGCCCACACTTGGGCGCGCTTTGATCGCGCGGCGGGCATTGACGAGATCGTGCTGGTGGTCCGCGAGGGATTGCAACCGGCCTTCGCCGAACTCGCCGCGCAGCTCGGCTTGCGCAAGCCGCATCGCTGCGTCGCTGGCGGACGCGAGCGCCAGGACTCGGTCTGGAACGGTTTGGCCGCCGTCGCTCCGCAGTGCGCCATCGTCGCCATCCAGGACGGCGCGCGGCCCTGCACTTCCGAGGCGCTCATCGCCGCCACCATCGCCGCCGCCCGCGAAACCGGCGCGGCCGTCGCCGCCCAGCGCGTCACAGACACCATCAAGGAATCCAACGACGGGCAGCTTGTGGAGCGAACGCCGGATCGCGCGCGACTCTGGGCCGTGCAGACGCCGCAGACTTTCCGCATCGAAGTCATCCGCGCCGCGCTCACCGAAGTGCGTCGCCGCGGCTGGCTCGTGACCGATGACACCACCGCGTGCGAGTTGATCGGCCAGCCGGTGCGCCTAGTCGCCAGCTACGCGCCCAACCCGAAGGTCACGCGCCCCGGTGATTTGCCGTGGGTGGAGTGGTTGTTGAAACGCGGGATAGGCTGAAGGGCGGAGGGCGAAGTCCGAAAGAAATCCGGAGGTCGAAGGTCCGAGGCAAGGCACCATCTGCCGAACGCCCTTAACCGCGTTACGAAGCCGTGCTTTTCGGACTTCGGATTTCTTTCGGATTTCGGATTTCGGATTTCAATTCTGCCCGCCCTCCGCCTTGCCAAGCCCGTCCGCCCCTTCTACTGTGGCGGCGTTAAACAAATGCACATGAAGCGACAAGTGATTTTCGGCATCACGCTCGTCGCGCTGGGTCTCAACCTGGCGCTCGGAGCGCGCACCTTCAGCCTCGCCAAGGAAGCCAGTCCGAAGGACTCCGCCTATCCGAACCTCGAGCTCTTCTCCACCGTGCTGGAGCGCGTCCGCCGCGAGTATGTGGACGGTGAAAAGCTGACTTACCAGGAGCTGGTCCGCAACGCCCTCAAGGGCATGGTCGGCGAGCTCGACCCGCACAGCGAGTTCATGGATGCCGAAAGCTTTAAGGACTTGCAGGACGAAACCCAGGGCAGTTTCGGCGGCATCGGCGTCGTCGTCTCCATGCGCGACAACTACCTCACCGTCGTCGCCCCCATGGACGACTCGCCCGGCTTCAAGGCCGGCATCCTCACCGGCGACCGCATCCTCAAGATTGACGGCCAGAGCACCGAGAGAACCGGCCTGCCCGACGTCGTAAAGTCGCTGCGCGGCGTGCCGGGCACCGATGTCTCGCTCACCGTCACCCGCCCGACCACCGGCGTCACCAGGGAACTCAAACTCACTCGCGCCGAGATCAAGGTGGACATGGTCAAGGACATCAACGGCGGCAAGGAATTCCCCCTCGGCGAAGACAAGATCGGCTACATCCGCCTTGTGCAGTTCGGCGAGAAAACCGGCGGCGAGCTCGAAGCCGCCATCAAGAAACTCAAGGCCCAGGGCATGCAAGGTCTCGTCCTTGACCTCCGCTGGAATCCCGGCGGCCTGCTTGATCAAGCGGTGGAAGTCTGCGAAAAGTTCCTGCCCCGTGGCAAACTCGTCGTCACCACCGAGGGACGTAATTCCGCCCAGAACGCCACCCGCCGGGCCGGCGGCCGCGGCGACCTGCTCACCAACCCGAACGGCACGCCCATGCCCATGGTGGTCCTCGTCAACCTCGGCAGCGCCAGCGCCTCGGAAATCGTCGCTGGCTGCCTCCAGGACACCCGCCGCGCCTATCTCGTCGGCGAACAGACCTTCGGCAAAGGCTCCGTCCAAAGCGTCATGCCCCTGCCCGACGGCTCCGCCTTGCGCCTCACCACCGCCAAGTATTACACCCCCAGCCACAAGGTCATCCACGAGCACGGCGTCACGCCCGACAGCCTTGTGCCTCTAACCGACGAGGAGGAGCGCGACGTCCTGCTCCAGAAAGTCCCCGGCGGCGTCGAGTCGCTGGAAGCCGCCGACCGCGAGCGCATCAAGCAAGCCCGTGACCCGCAGCTCGACCGCGCCACTGACTTGCTCAAAGGCATCCTCCTCTACACCGAACGCGCGCCGGCTCCAGCGAAGCGCGTCGCCTCCGGCAAAATCGCCGCGAAATAGTTCCGCCCCGCGTCGCTCCTGCCCCCACCCGGATGTTGCTGCTGGCCTTCGAGACATCCTGTGACGAAACCAGTGCTGCCGTGGTGCGCGACGGCACCCTCCTGGCCAACGTCGTCTCCTCCCAAGTCCGCCTCCACGCCGAATACGGCGGCGTAGTGCCCGAACTCGCCGCCCGTGAACACCTCCGCAATCTCCTGCCCGTCGCCCGCGCCGCGCTCCAGCAAGCCGGCGTGCGCCCCGCCGAACTCCAAGCCATAGCCGCCACGCGCGGTCCCGGCCTGCCGACGGCGCTGCTTGTTGGCCTGCGCTCCGCCCAAGCCGCCGCTTTCGCGCTGCGCGTCCCTTTTCTCGGCATCCACCATCACGAGGCGCATCTTTTTTCGCCGTGGATTGCCGGCCAGCCGCCGCGCGCCGACTTCACCGACTTCGCACCGCACGTCTCGCTGATCGTCAGCGGCGGTCACACGATGCTCGTCCACGTTGAATCCGAATCCCGCTACCGCGTCCTCGGTTCCACCGTAGACGATGCCGCCGGCGAATGCTTCGACAAGACCGGCAAACTTCTCGGCCTGCCCTATCCCGCCGGCCCGGTGATTGACCGGCTCGCCAGCGAGGGCAACCCCGTCGCCTTCGACTTCCCCCGGCCTTTGCTGCACGACGCCAGCGACGACTTCAGCTTCTCCGGCTTGAAGACCTCCGTGCGCTACTTCGTCCGCGACCACCCGGAGTTGCTCGCCGACGGCCGCCAGGTCCGCGACCTCTGCGCCAGCGTGCAGCGGGCGATTGTGGATGTGCTGGTGGGGAAAACCCTGAAAGCCGCCCGCCGCCTGGGCGTCCGCTGCGTCACCGCTTCCGGGGGCGTCAGTTGCAATCGCGAATTGCGCCGCCGCCTGGGCGAAGCCTGTACCGCGAGCCGCCTGACTTTGCGCCTGGCCGATCCACAATTCTGCACCGACAACGCCAGCATGATCGGTCTGCTGGCCGAACGGCAACTCCTGCGCGGCGTCAAGGCTGCCAGTCTCGACGAAGAAATCGCCCCCCAGTGGTCTCTCGGCGAAGCGCCACCATCGCCGCGCTGAAGGTCCACGCCTCTTCCTTGCCGTGGTGCTGGCCGAGCCGACGGTAGAATTCGCGGAACAGGCCGCCGCCGCCGGCTTTGTTGCCGATGTCGGTCCAGCCCAGCCCGCCGGAACTCAAGCTGCCGAGGTGCCGGCCGGGTTCGACGACGATGGCGGCCTGGCCCATCTTGGTGGCTTGGACGGCAGCAATGACGCCGGCCGAAGTGCCGCCGAAGACGCAGATGTCCGTCGCGAAAGTCTGTGCGGCGCGTGCCGGCGGGCAGAGAAGCCCCATGCCCAGCATGATTCCCAGCGACAGGAGTTTCATCGCTGCTTGGGAGAAGCGGGGCGTTTCGTGTCGGCCAAGGCTGGCGACGGCTCTTTCAGCGGGGAGAAATTGCCTTCCTCGCAACAGGCGACAAATCCCTCCGTGACGGACTTTAGATCCTCCCACCGCGCCCGAATCTTCACGGCTTCCTTCGCGCTAATCTGGTTGTCCGCAGCGGCGGCGGCGATGACGGAGAGCAGGTCGGCGAATTCCTGCACGATTTGGTTGGTGACGGGGATGAGAAATTCCGGGTGGGCCTTCGTAGTCTTGGGATTCGTGATGAAGAACCCGCCGGCGCGCTCGCAGATCCATTCCACCAAGCGCCGGTCGCCCGTGGATTGGAGCAGACGTTCGATGCGGTCGAGCGGATTGGCGCTGCCGCTGCTGGTGACCGCATCCGCCGGCTCGGCCCATTTGTAGATGAGCGAGAGCGAAAGGCCGAGATCGGCGGCGACTTGCTTGGGACTGGTGTCCTGAAAAACTTCGTGCAGCAATTCGTGGGAGTGCATGGGTGGCAGCATGAAAACAGCCGCCGCGCCTGACCAGCGCGAAGGCGGCGCGGGAGGGGCGGGCACCTGATCTTTCTACTTGGTCAGCGGCGGAACAACGCCTTCGGTCGGCGGGGCTGGAGGCGGAATGAGGGCGGGCGCGTTCGTGGTGGCGGTCGGCACCGTGTCCGCGCCGGCCAGTTCATCGGGCAGGATGGTGATGGCGATACGGCGGTTGCGGGCGCGGCCTTCGGGCGTGGCGTTGTCGGCCACGGGCCGGAACTCGCCATAGCCCACAGCGCCGACGCGACGCGGGTCCACGCCCGCTTGCTCCGTCAGGAAGCGCACCGCCGCCAAGGCGCGGGCGGTCGAGAGTTCCCAGTTGCTCGCGAACCGGCTGCGCCCGCCCGCCCGGATCGGCACATTGTCGGTGTGGCCGATGACGTGGGTCTTCAGGTTGGGATGCTGCGCCAGCACGCCAGCCACTTTGCGCAACACGGTCGCGCCATCCGGCCGCAACTCCGCCTCGCCGGAGTCGAACAGGATGCGGTCCAGAATGCTCACTGTCAGTTTGCCCTGGAGCTGGGAGATTGCCACGTCCTTGGATTCCAGCGTCGCGCGCAGCTCGTCCTCCAGGCTCTTGTGCGACTGGGAGACGGCCTCTTTCTCCTGCTCCAGTTCCTGGGTACGTGCCTGGCTTTCCGCAAGTTTCTCCCGCAACTCGGCCACCTCGGCCTCGCCCTTCACTTGGGCCGCACGCGCCTGCTCCAGGCCGGTGGCGGACCGCTCCAATTCCGCCTGGACCTGCTTCAGGTCGCGTGACTTGACGAATGACGAAAGCCCAAGCAGAGCCAGCAACACGACTGCTGTCAGCGCGCCCGCAATGATCCAAACCTGCCGGTTCATAGTAATGATTTAAGTTTTCCGTTCAAAGTCATCCAACCCGCTGCGCCGAGAGCCGAGACTGAGGTACAGCGCCAACGCCCGTGGGCTAGGCCGTGGCCACCGCCACGAAACATCTCACTCAGCCCTCAATCTGCGGCCACCCGATCGGGTGATTCAGCTCGCCCGCGGCGGATTTCGCGCGGCAACACTATCCACTTTTACAAGTTTTCACAAGCGGTTCGACGACACCACCAAGACGGAAGGCGCATCGCAGTCTCTTGCGGGGCCGTTGCCAGCCCGGCCGGGCGAAAGAGAATAGCCCAGCGTTTCAACGCTGGGTTGGAGCCGCGCTGCTGGAACCAGTCCCGTCAGGGACGATAGGGAGCCGTGTCGCCAAATCGTCCTTCTGCCGTCCCGTGCGGGACTTGGCGCGCTGGAGACCGCTATGCTCTGTTGCCCTGCCAGGCTAGAGACAGCCATACAAGAAACTGAAATGCGCCCGCCAACGGCTGCGCCCAGAGTTTGACATCGGGCCGGGGGTTTTTACTCTGAGTTCATGAATTCAGCGTTAGCGCCAAAGGTTGGCCTTTGCCGGTCGTTTCGCGCACTCAGCTTCGCCGCCGCCTGCGTCTGCATGACTGTCAGTTTGGTCGCGGCCACCAATGCGCCTCTCACGGCGGCGCTCGCCGAGATCGCCCGGACCACCAAACATATCCCCTTCAAGGAAGTCATCCTGGCCACGACGCACCATCGCGTGCTGGATTTCGACACGAACAATTCCGCCCACCTGGCCTTGCGCCGCGACCTGCTCCGCGCTGCGGAACTGGCGAGCCGGCGCGCGCGCCAGGAAGGGCTTGCCGCCGCCCGCGCCAACGAGGCGGGCAATCAATTGGAACCCTTGGTCAAAGCCGCCTTGCGCGAGGCCGGCCTGGACGCGCGGACGCCGGCCACTACCGCCGGCAACGCCCAGTCCAGCGGCTATCCGGATTTGGAAATCGCCGGGGCCGTCCCGTGCTATCTGGAGTTGAAGACCTTCAGCGCGGCCACCGCCAACACGACCCAGCGCAGTTTCTACTACTCGCCCTCGACCGCGCCCAAAGTCACGCACGACGCCTTGCATCTGCTACTGGCGTTCGAGTTGGCCAAAGGGATCTCAGCGGGCACCAACACTTTCGTGCCGGTGCGCTGGAAGCTGGTTTCCCTGCAAGACCTGGAGGTGGATCTGAAATTCGAGTTCAACCAAAGCAACCGCGGCCTATACGGGCCGGGCCAAGCCGGTGCCCGCCTGGGCGAGGGCGTGCTGAAAGACTGAGCGGGTCCAAGCAGCAGGTCAGGCGTCGCACCCGTCTCCATCTCCAACCTGAATTCCGCCGGGAGTTAAGCCAAAGCTCAGAAACTCAGAAATCCGGTTATGAGGAGGCACCTTCAAGATTTCGCAGCCAACGACGTGAGGAGGCGGGAGCGGCGCAAGGATTTGTGGCTTCATCCGCCTCTTTACGTCGGCGGCTACGGAATCTTGAAGGCACCTCATCAGAACCGGATTTCTGAGTTTCTGAGTTTCGGCTGCGGAATTCTGAAGCGCCTCCCCGGAACCAGATTTGTGAGTTTTTGGGTTTCGGCTTAGTTCCCGGTGGAATTTAGGTTGGAGATGGAGACAGGCGCGACGCCTGTCCTACGTTGCCGAGCGTGTCCTCGTCGCACCGGAACCATCGCCGTGGTTCCCAGCCGCGAATCCAACGATTCATTGACCGCACGCCCGTTCCGGCGGAATACTTCCCAGCGCATGAAGACATCCGCTTACGCCCGTTCCGGCGTGGACATTGCCCTGGGCAACCGGGTCAAGGCCACGCTGCCGCAATTGCTCGCCGCCACGCATCGCCGGGAGGTGCTGGGCAAAGTCGGCGGCTTCGGCGGCTTGTTCGCGCTCGACACCCGGAAGTATCGCCAGCCCGTGCTCGTCTCCAGCGCCGATGGTGTCGGCACCAAGCTGAAGATCGCCTTCGCGATGGGTCGGCACGACACCATCGGGCAGGACTTGGTAAACCACTGCGTCAACGACATCGCGGTGCTCGGCGCGGAGGCGCTGTTCTTCCTCGACTACCTCGGCACCGGCAAGCTGGAGCCGCACGTTTTCACGGAGATCATCAAGGGCTTCGCGAAGGCTTGCGCCGAGAATCACTGCGCGCTAATCGGCGGCGAGACGGCGCAGATGCCTGGCTTTTACCAGCCCGGCGAGTACGACGTGAGCGGCACCATCGTCGGCGTCGTGGAGAAGTCGCGGATGCTCAACGGTCAGAAAACCGTCCGGCGTGGCGACGTGGTGCTCGGCCTGGCGTCGAGCGGTTTGCACACCAACGGCTATTCGCTGGCGCGGAAGATTTTCTTCGAGCAAATGAAGCTCAAGCCTACCAGCCGCGTGGCGGAACTGGGCGGCACGATTGGCGATGAGTTGCTCAAAGTCCACGTCAGCTACGGGCCGCTGGTGCAGGCGCTGGTGAAGAAGTTCAACCCGGCCCGTCCAGCCGTCCGCCCGGCGCTCAAGGCGCTGGCGCACATCACCGGCGGCGGCTTCGTGGACAACCTGCCACGCGTGCTGCCGAAGAATTGCGACGTGGTCATTCGCAAAGGCTCGTGGGAGATGCTGCCGATCTTCCGCCTCCTGGCGGAGCGAGGCGGTGTGGACGAGGCGGAACTGTACCAGGTCTTCAACATGGGCATCGGTATGGCGGCCATCGTGGCTCCAGCGCAGGCGGAGGCAGTGCTCGCGTTCTGCCGGCGGGCCGGCCACCGGGCGTGGGCGATTGGCGAAGTCGTCGCTGGCCAGGGCGTCGTCAAAGTGCAGTGAAACTTTCCGCGTCGGGCGGCGTCCGAAGAGCGAACGATTTGGGCGATAGACTGATGCCGATGAGCGTGAAAGTTGAGCCGGCCATTAGCACCGGGCTTCAGTCCGGTGTAGTGAGTCGCCACCGGGACCGGGCCGCTTCAGCGGCTTCTGCCCAGAGCGGGAAGCCGTTGAAACGGCTCTCGCCTTCGGAGGCCACTTCCACCGGGCTGAAGCCCGGTGCTAATGAGAATCCAGATTAGTCTCCTCTTAAACTCGAACTAGAATTGAACCAATTATGGAATTGATCGGTCCCCACCCCTTCGAGTTGGATGCCCAGGGCAACCAGAAGACCCGCATTGGCACGCTGTTCCTGGACTGCGGCTTTCTCTACACCGCGCCGCCCTGTGTTCACGCCTGGCAGCGGATGGCCTTCATCGAGCGGCTCAACGCCAACCGCAGCGCGACGGGTCATCCCGCACTCACCCTGGAAGATGAGGAGCGGCTGTGCGCCAACTCGGTGGACCTGATTTTTGATCCCGATCACGTCCTGATCCGGCCCAACCCCGACCGCATGGATCTGGCCTTTGCGGCGGATGAGTTGCTGCTGGGCATTGTCGCCAAGCGGCAGATTCAGTTCCTCTCGGTGTCCGATGCGCGAGTGCGCGAAGCCATCAAGCGGCACGGCGAATGTTGGCGGCTCAGTTCCATTCCCAAGAGTTTCGAGGGCAAGAAGCGGATCGTGTCTAATTCCCGGGTCGGCATCACTGGCCTGCCAATCTATTACTACAACCGGCTTACCGGCACACGCTGGCTGACTTACCAGGAATTCGAGGGCCTGGGCCAACTGGATGATGGCACCCTGGCGCGGCACCTCCAGGAGATCACCGACCACTCCGCCGGCCGCAACCGCCAGGGGCGACCGGAATTGGACTTCTTCGCCGCCGACCTCCGGCGCTTTGGCGCGCGGCATTTTTCCGGGGCGGTCTATGAACAGCTTGCCCCCGAGGCGCTGCGGGCCAGGTACCAAGAGTTGAAGGACCACTTTCGCTCCGCCGCGCATGAGTCTTTCCGCCAGGACGATTACGGCAACCGACCGTGGATCGAGCGGATGCTTTCCACGCTGTTCCTGGAAGGCAACGAGGCGCAGACCGAGCAAATCCTCAGCGGCCTAAGTCCAGAGTTCTTCCTCCAAGTCGAGTGGCTCGCCGGCGGACGGTTTGAGACGGGCGAATTCATTTTCGACTCCATCTTCGATGAAGCCGAGCAGCATCCCGAAGACGCCGCCCTACAGGCTCTTTGCGACTCCCGCGCCAAAGGCATCATTTTCAACCTGATCCGCGAATACGGCGACCTGGAATACATCAATGTCGGCAAAGTGCCGGAGTCACTTTCGTTGATCCGTCCGCAGACACTCGGCCGACGCGGCGTGTATCTGGTTGAATTCAAATCCACCAGCACGACCGAGCCGATCAAGCAATTCATCCGCCTGCAAAAGTGGGGCGTCTGGGAACACCTGGACGAAGGCCATGATCTGCTGCAATCCATCGAGGAGAGCGAGGAATACACCGACTTCTGCCTGGACCGCCGCCTGGGCTGCCGCCAGTTGGGCATGGTCCTCCCGGGCCGCGTCATCAAGCGCCGGCTTACCGAACGCTACACCGGCACCCAGGAGCGCTACCGGAACCAGCGCATCCGCACGACCTACTTCGAGCGCGACTACATCCAAGGCATCGCCACGGACAAACTACCGACCGACCGGTATTCGCGGCCCGGCTATGCGCTTAGCTTAGCCAGCCTGCTGGGCCGGGCCGCCGCCGCCAGCATGATCGTCGGCCGCTCTTTGAACCTCGGTAAGGATCCGGCTTTTGACGACGGCGATGAGGTGGTCTTGGAGGACGCTCATGGTCTGCCCGACCGCATCCTCGTGGGCGACCACAGCGGGGCTTTTGGCGAATACCGGTTGCCGCTCGACACATTCGCCTCGCACTACGCCCGGCCCGTCAACACGCGGG
Organism: uncultured Verrucomicrobiota bacterium; assembly: GCA_903847485.1. Classification (GTDB taxonomy): domain Bacteria; phylum Verrucomicrobiota; class Verrucomicrobiia; order Limisphaerales; family JAJXZI01; genus CAINDV01. The sequence goes on along the minus strand of CAINDV010001294.1, from coordinate 1,226 downwards.
ATCGCTTCCTGCCCCAGCCGCGGGAGTTCGCCTTCGCCTACTTGGGAGCCTTTCACTCCTGGCTCTCGCACATCCAGGCCGACTACCGCAAACGCCGGCGTGCCTTTGACACACTATTCAAACACTGCAATTACGACGTTGGCGGCAGCTTCGCCTACCGCTGGGAATGTGCCCTGCGCCGCTTGGATCAAACCGACCCCGACCAACTTGTCAGCGCTATCCGCAAACACATCTACGTGCTTAACCAGGACCGCAGTGCCACTGTTTCACCGACTACCACGCCGCCAACGCCATAGCTCCGGCGCACTGTCAATCCCCAGCCTGTCCCAGCTTGCCGGTCATTCGGCACCAGCGCACTGGAGATAAGCCATCCACCGGAGCGCACAGCCACACAAAAGCCCTGACAACCCGCCCGAAATCCCGTTGACTCTGCCCGCTTCACTATGCCCAAACGCACTGACATTCACTCGGTTCTAATCATCGGCGCTGGCCCGATCATCATCGGGCAGGCGTGCGAGTTCGATTACTCCGGCACCCAAGCCTGCAAAGCCCTCCGCGAGGAAGGCTTCCGCGTCATCCTAGTGAACTCCAACCCGGCCACCATCATGACCGACCCGGAGTTCGCCGACCGCACCTACATTGAGCCAATTACGCCTGAGTGCGTGGAAAAAATCATCGTCCGCGAACTTGAGGAACTGCGCCGCCTGGGCGTACCGCTAGTGGGACAGGCTTCCAGCCTGTCAAGTAGCGCGGGCTTCCAGCCTGCGGGAACTCCCCACAAACTCGTCCTCCTCCCCACCCTCGGCGGCCAGACCGCGCTCAACACCGCCATGTCACTCCACCGCAACGGCGTACTGGCCAAGCATGGCGTCGAGATGATCGGTGCCAACGCCGAAGCCATCGAGAAAGGCGAAGACCGCCTCATCTTCAAAGACATCATGCTGTCCATCGGCCTCGACGTGCCCATCAGCGGCGTCGCCCACACCTTGGAAGAGTCGCGCGCCATCGCCGAACGCATCGGCCGCTTCCCGCTCATCATCCGCCCCGCCTACACCTTGGGCGGCACCGGCGGCGGCATCGCCTACAACCGCGAGGAGTTAGACGAGATTTGCAAACGGGGCCTTGACCTTTCGCCCGTCAACGAAATCCTCGTCGAAGAATCCCTCCTCGGTTGGAAGGAGTATGAGATGGAAGTCATGCGCGACCAGGCCGACAACTGCGTCATC
>CAINDV010001293.1 GCA_903847485.1 uncultured Verrucomicrobiota bacterium | reverse complement strand
GGGCAACACGGTGGTGCGCTCCCCATGGTCTATTACGCCCGGGATTAGTTGGCCACTGTCGGTCGCGTTGCCCAGCGGCAATAGCAGCGCACTGACAAAACCCGGCCCGCTCTTGCCCACTTGGGGACGATAACCAATCTCCGTGTGCCACCCGCTTTTCACGCTGAGCCATGTCGGCGCCGAGTGCCATTTCGCCAGCCAAAGCGACGGCAATGAAGGAGTTCCTCGCAAGGGCACATTTGCGCGGGCTCCGACAGCAAGGTAAAGCGGAGAGCTGACGCAAGGCCGCTCTCACGCCCGCCGGGGAGCGGCCATCTGCGAAGCTGCGGCAGGAATCCCCGCCCAGCGCGTACTGGCAGGGAGAGGGTAGTGGGCAGTGGATAGTGGACAGCAAGAATCCGACTAACCACTATCCGCTGCCCACCACCGGGGGCGGCCAACCCGAGGCTGACGGGCGCTTTTCCCAAACGCGCGGATGAGGACATCCGCGCTGCACAATCGCATGGACACAGACAAAACCGAACTTCCCGGAGTGGGTTTGCCCACCAAACGGTTCAGCCGCAGCCTTCCCAAAGTCCAAAAGTCTTTCCCCGAAGGGACGGGAACCCACGTCGCCCCCGCCAGCCAGGCATGGCCAAGCGGGGTAGCACCGCCATTCTCTGAAGTGAAAACCCAACCAACCAACAGGCGCGGCTTGGCGACGAGTGTTCAAAAAACTGCGAAAAGTGTCCGCTTACTTGACATCCACCAGCGGACCCACTATAAAAACCGCCGACACAATTCTTGACCTTACATGAAGTACAGCACGCAAACTATAGGTTCGGCCGCACAGCCGGATGATACCGTTCTCAACCGGCCCAAGACGTTCTTCTACCCCATCGGCTGGCTGACCGTCGCCTGCGTTTTTAGTTGGTTTGTCTGGATGGTGGTTGGCTAAACGAGCCGTCGCGCCACCAGCCCGATGGCCGTTGTCCGGCCACTGATCGCCCGCAGAAACCGCCTTCAGGCCGGATGGCAATTCGTGGAGGTTCCGCCAGTGGAAAACGCTCCCAAAACTCGGTAGCCGAGGAGACGCACGGATTCCGGCAGTTCGGCTTGGGAGGAGGGTCGAGAAGCCCGACTCCCTTCGACCGGCCAAGCTCGGACAGGTCTGGCTGGTAATGGCCCCTTTGCAACCAACTCCTTCGCCTCCCTTTCCTCACGCCTCGCGTTGCTCGGCTGAGTTGTACCGTGCCCGGCAAAGTCCGTCTGCCGGCGACTCGCAGGCAGACCTCTCGACTTCGAGAATCACCCACCGCCAGGCGGATTCTTTCATCCAGCAGTCCTCATTTTGGCTTGGGGCGCGGACAATCTTGTCCGCCTTGTGCCCAGTTCGCGCCCGCCAGCGGACAGGATTGCCCGCGCTCCAAGCCAAAAGAGAACTGCTGTCTTTCATCGCCCGAATGGCCGGCACCTGTTTGAATCTGTCCCCGTGAAACGCGTGATCTTCGTTACCGGCTCCGACACCGGCGTGGGCAAGACGGTGGTGACTACCATGCTGACACAGCACTTGTGTGCGCTTGGCCACCGCGTCGCCGCGCTCAAGCCGCTCTGCTCAGGCGGACGCGAAGACGCCGTCGCGCTCCACGCCGCGCTGGGCGGTGCGTTGTCACTGGACGAAATCAATCCCTGGCATTTCTACGCCCCGCTCGCGCCCGCCCTGGCTGCCCGGAAGGAGCACCGGCGCGTCCTCCCCGCCGAGGTGCTGGCGCAAGTGCGACAAGCGCAAGCACGTTTTGACGCGGTGCTCGTGGAAGGTGCGGGCGGCCTGCTTAGCCCACTCGGCGTTGGGTTCAACGCCCGCATCCTCATCGCCAGGCTACGCGCCACCCCAGTGGTTGTTTGCCCTAACCGTCTCGGCGCTGTGAACCAAGTCCTCCTAGTGCTGGCCGCACTGCCGCTCGCCGCCGCCCGCCGCGCGCAGATCGTGCTGGTGACTCAGAAGCACTCCGACGCCTCCGCCCGATCTAACGCCGCCCTGCTTGCCGAACACCTCGGTCGCGAGCGGGTCCATCGGTTGCCGTGGCTGTGCAACGCAGCGCAAACAGCCCTGGCCCGTCGTGTCGTGGCAGGCTTGCTGCGGCGCATTCAAGCCGGCTGAATCCGGAATCCGCGGGCCGAACACCTTTCTGTCCACCGCAAGGAAAAGTGTTTTGCGGCCCACGCCTCAGCGTCAGAACTTCTGACTGGCGAGTGACGGGTTCTCAGCGGGGCTGAGCGCCCGGCGGGGCTACGAACGGCGCGCGGCGAGCCGGCCGAATCTTGGTAGGTTGGACGGTGTTTGTCCCACCGGGGGTGCTACACCG
>CAINDV010001292.1 GCA_903847485.1 uncultured Verrucomicrobiota bacterium | reverse complement strand
GCTCCAGAACTTCCGATTCGGCTGGGGGCAAGGCCAAAAGCATGGAGGCAAGGTCTGGCTGCGCCTGGAAAAAGTCAGTCAAATCTCATCGTGCCCCTGCCCGCGATCTCCACACGCTCTCAGATGAAGCAACCCTTCAGGACAGACGCATCAAAAAGCCAGCCAGCGGAGGAGACAGCCGTGGTCCCAGCCCGCCTTGAGTTGTTGGCCCTCGAGACCACGCTGTGGGGTCTTGGTCCCGCTTCAGCTCGAATTCCGAAACGCAAATGACGAATGACGAAAGCAGGTCAAAACCCGAATGGCGAATCGTCGCGATTCGGCGGGTTTCCCGGAAAACCGTTTGCCACTGCCTGCCCACCGGTCTAGTCTGTGGCCGTGAACCGGCCAGAAACCCATGCTCCGCAGCCCTCCCGGCGACTCCCAGGGCTTGACTGTCAGCCCGGCTGCGTCGTTCTTCTTGGTTCACCGTACCACTAACCCATCGCACGAAATCGTCCGCTTCTTTCCACTATGAATTTCACCGCTGATCAAATTGCCGTCCAAGTTCGGGGCGAAGTCTTCGGGGACGGCTCCGTCCAGCTCACCGGGTTTGCCTGCGCCGCAGAGGCCCACGCTGGGGATCTGGCGTTTGCCGAAAGTGAGGCGCACTTTGCCGCCGCCGAACACAGCCGGGCCAGCGCCATCCTCGTGACCGGCCCGTTCCAATCGGCGACGAAAGTCCTGATCCGGGTGCCGAACGCGCGGGTGGCCATGGCCCGGGTGCTGCCGCTCTTTTTTCCGCCGGAGCACTTGCCCGCCGGTATTGATCCGAGCGCGGTCGTCGCCGATTTCGCGCAGATTGATCCCACGGCGCACGTTGGGCCGCATTGCGTCGTCGGGGCGCGGGTGCGGTTGGGAGCGCGCTCCGTGCTCACCGGTGGCAACCACATCGCCCACGACTGCCAGATTGGCGAGGACGTCTGCCTGTTCCCGAATGTCGTCGTTTATGCCCAGACCCAGATCGGCAACCGGGTCAGCATCCACGCCGGGAGTGTCATCGGCTCGGATGGCTACGGCTACGTGTTCGATGAGGGGCGGCATCGCAAGCTCCTGCAGCTTGGTCACGTCGTCATCCACGACGACGTGGAGATCGGGGCCAACGTCGCCATTGACCGCGGCGCGCTGGGCGCCACCGTCATCGGCCAGGGCACCAAGATTGATAACCTGGTGCATCTCGCGCATAACGTCGTTCTCGGCCAGCACTGCCTGATTTTGGGGCAGGTCGGTTTTGCTGGCAGCACGCATCTGGGCGATTACAGCGTGGTGGCGTCGCAATCGGGCATTGCCGGACACCTCGAAATCGGCCGGCAGGTCACCGTCGGGGCAAAGTCGGGCGTGATGCGGAACATTCCGGACGGGGGCAAAGTGCTCGGCATCCCGGCGGCGCCGGATCGGCAGGCCAAGCGCCAGATGATCGCGGTGCAGCAGTTGCCGGAGTTGATCCACCGCGTGCGCGAACTGGAGCGGGAAGTGGAGCGACTCAAGGTCCTGCCCGCCGGCTGAAGCCGCTGTTGCCCCCCCAGCCCCCCGTTCCTTCCAAAAGAACCCTCCCCCAGCCGCGGTGTCCTTGCGTTGCTTCGCCCGCCGGTAATCGGTAGCCTGCGCCCGGCTCACACGACCGTTTACCCGAACTCATGATAACCGACTCGCAAATCCGCGACGCGCTCAAGGCCGTCAAATACCCCGGCTACAGCCGCGACATCGTCTCCTTCGGCCTCGTCAAACAGGTTGCCGTGAACGACGGCGCGGTCAGCGTGCAGATGCAGTTGACCTCCACCAACGCCGCCGCCGCCGCGCAGATCAAGGCCGAAAGTGCGCTCGTGCTCCAGGCGCTGCCAGGGGTGAAGCAGGTGTCCGTGAAAGTCCAACAGCCCGCCGCCGCGCCCGGTGCCGCCGGGCCGAATCCTTTTGCCAATCAAAACCACGTCCCCGGCATTCGCCGCATCATTGCCGTGGCCAGCGGCAAGGGTGGCGTCGGCAAATCCACCGTCTCCGCCAACCTCGCCTGCGCCCTGACCCACCTCGGCGCACGGGTCGGCCTGCTCGATTGCGACATCTACGGTCCCAGCATCCCGCTGATGATGGGCACCAGCGAGCGTCCTACCATCAGCGAGCGCGAGTTGATGGTCCCGCCTGTCAGCCACGGCGTCCGGCTCATGAGCATCGGCTTCATCATTGACGCCGATCAGCCGGTCATCTGGCGCGGGCCGATGATCGTGAAGACCATCCAGCAATTCCTCACCGCCGTCGAATGGGGCGAACTGGACTACCTGCTGGTGGACCTGCCGCCCGGCACCGGCGACGCACAACTCACGCTCTGCCAGACCGTGCCGCTCGATGGCGGCGTCATCGTCACCACGCCCCAGGAAGCTTCGCTGGGCGTGGTCCGCAAAGGCATCGCCATGTTCCGCAAAGTGAACGTCCCCATCCTTGGCCTCGTGGAGAACATGAGCTACTTCACCACGTCCACTGGTGAGCGCGTGGAAATTTTCGGCCACGGCGGCGGTCGGGCGGAAGCCGGGCGGCAGAAGGCGCCGTTCCTCGGCGAAGTGCCGATCTTCACGGAAATCCGCGCCGCCGGCGACGTCGGCATGCCCATCGTCGTCTCCGCACCCGGCTCCGCCCCGGGGCGGATTTTTACCCAAATCGCAGAGGCGCTGCGGGGGCAACTGGGGTAAATGACGAATGACGAAACCCACAATCGCTGTTGGATGGATCGGAACCTGGAACGATGCGTGGTTCGGACTTCGAGCTTCGGGTTTCTTTCGTCATTCGACTTCGGACTGGCGAGTGACGGTTTCATGCGGCTTGGCGCAGGTCGTCCGCGAGCAAATCGGGGCATCTGGCCCAGCAAATTCGCGGGGCCACGAATTTCTTGAACGCATGGGTTATTGGCAAAGACACGAGAAATTGGGGC
>CAINDV010001291.1 GCA_903847485.1 uncultured Verrucomicrobiota bacterium | reverse complement strand
CCATCTTTGGTTTCAACCTAGAAAGAGCAGTTGATTAACCACCAAGAACACAGAGAACACAAAGAGAACAGTTTGCGCATAATCTTAGACACACCTAATGGGAAAGCTGGCTGTCACCTGTAAATAATTGATTCTGTGCGTTCTATGCGTTCTTTTGCGGCTCAACTGCTCTTTTTAGGATAATGGGAATTGCTGCCTTGGGCTGCACTGGTTTGACTCCCCCCCGGCACATTCGTTACGCTGCGCCGGTCTTGAAACGAACCCATCACTGACATCGCTATGGCTCTCCACCATTTAGCTGGCCAACCCGCCCCGGCGGAGTTGCTGATTGATGTCGCCGCGCTCGAACGCGACTACTACGAGCGCACCCCTCACCTCGCCGACCCGAATCAGCTCGTCAGCTTCGGCACCAGCGGGCATCGCGGCACGTCGTTTAATGGCACCTTCACCGAGGCGCACATCCTCGCCATCACCCAGGCGATCTGCGACTACCGGCGCACCCACGGCACGACGGGGCCGGTGTTCATGGCGAAGGACACCCATGCTCTCTCCGCGCCCGCCCAGCGCACCGCCTTGGAAGTCTTCGCGGCCAACGGCGTCGAGGTTTTCATCCAGGCCAATGACGGATTCACGCCCACGCCCGCTCTTTCCTTCGCGATCCTGGAGTATAACCGTGGCCGCAAAGACGGGCTGGCGGATGGGATTGGCATCACGCCCTCCCACAACCCTCCTTCCGACGGCGGGCTGAAATACAATCCGCCGAACGGCGGTCCGGCGGACACGAATGTCACCAACTGGATTCAGCATCGCGCGAATCAACTCCTGCATCCCAACAGCCACGGCCTGCGGCGGATGCCCTACGAAACCGCCCTGCGCGCCGCGACCACCCACCAGCACGACTACGTCAGGCCCTACGTCGAAGCGCTCGGCTCGGTGCTGAACATGGACGCCATCCGCAGCGCGGACGTGAAGATCGGCGTGGACCCGCTGGGCGGGGCGTCCGTACACTACTGGGAGCCGATCAAGGAACGTTACGGTTTGAACCTCACCGTCGTGAACCCGCGCGTGGACCCGACCTTCAGCTTCATGACGGTGGACCACGACGGGAAGATCCGCATGGACTGCTCCAGCCCCTACGCGCTGGCCAGCCTGGAGCGGCAGAAGGACCAATTCGATGTGGCGTTCGGCTGCGACCCGGACGCCGACCGCCACGGCATCGTCTCGCCCACCGTGGGCCTGATGAACCCGAACCACTACCTCGCCGTCGCTATCAATTATCTGTTGCGGAACCGGCCGGATTGGCCCGCCACCGCCGCCATCGGGAAGACCGTTGTCAGCAGCAGTTTGATGGACCGGGTCGTAGCCGGACTGCACCGCCAACTCTGCGAAGTGCCGGTGGGCTTCAAGTACTTCACGCCCGGCCTGCATGACGGCTCGCTCTGCTTCGGCGGCGAGGAAAGCGCGGGCGCGTGCTTCCTGCGCCGCGACGGCTCGACTTGGGTGACGGAGAAGGATGGCTTGGTCCTCGGCCTGCTTGCGGCGGAAATCGAAGCCCGCACGGGCCTTGACGTGGGGACTCATTACCATTACCTGACCGGCAAGCTGGGCCGCTCTTTCTACACTCGGATTGACACGCCCTGCACGCCGGAGCAGAAGGCCGGATTTAAGAAGCTGACCCCCGAATCCGTGAAGGCCACGGAATTGGCGGGTGAAACCATCACCACGAAGCTCGTTAATGCCCCCGGCAACCAAGCGCCGATTGGCGGCCTGAAGGTTGTGACGGCGAACGGCTGGTTCGCTGCCAGACCGAGTGGCACGGAGAACCTCTACAAACTCTATGCTGAGAGCTTCAATACCCAGAAGCATCTCGAAGCGGTCCTCGCGCAAGCGCAACAGATTGTCAGCCGTTCACTCGTTGGCAGGTAGAAATCCGTACGACTTTCGCATGACGTTGCCCAAACCATTGCCCCTTAATAGTTAGCAGCGAACGCTGCCTTGATGATGCCGTATTTCGCAAACACGCCGAGTCAGAACGTATGCAGGAGCGAAATAACCTCTTCCATCTCAGTACGAGAAATGCGAACACTTTCAAACACTTTCGCTACCATCTCAGCGTTCATGCGAGCAAATTTCTCTTCCTCTCGACACAAGAGCAATCCCGCAAACTCCAAGCCCGCAATCTGCCAACGTTCTTCACCGTAAATCGATCGCCCATCTTTGCGTCTTGGAAAAAACACTACGTCCCCCCGATAGCCGTGTCCCGGAAGAATCACCAAGTTGAATGCTTTCAGGTTATCGTAATTCACTGCCAATTCGTAGGTCTTCTCCGCAACCTGGTGCAGACTCTCGATGGTGTCCTTTCCAATGATTCTTATCCCCAGCGCAGGATATTTGTCCAAAAGGCGAATCTCCAGTTCCCTAAAACGTGGCATCTCCTCGTATTGTGCCAGAACCTTGCCGCCCACATCTGCCAGTGCCGATCCTGTCTTCGAACGTATAAACGGGACACTCTGCCCATGCACATCAAGCGGGAAACCGGCCCCGCTCTTCATAGTACTCAATGTTACCATTTGAAACATGTGGTTCGCCCAGATGATCCAGTCAACGATATCACCATACCGTATTTCCCACCGTTTTCCACCACCGAGAGTATCAAGCGGTTGTAGCACAAACCTGTATCTCACCCCAGCAATCCGAGCCCATGCTAGAAAGTTCAAGCCGGTCTTAATATAGACCTTGGGCTCCCTGTCAGGTGTCCAGGGCGCATGCACAACGCGAAAGACCACATCGTTGACGCATATTTCCTTCTCAGGTAACACGGGAAAATCCGCAGCGATTCTGTCCCATGTGGCTTCGATTTGTTGCCTGTCGGCACTTGGTTTGTTTGCCATAATGTAGTCAGCCGCCATTCATTCAATTCTTGATTTCCTTGAAGGAGCATGTCCCTGGCTCTTGGTACTTGAAAAAAAACGGATTCGCACGAGCTGTCAATCCCGTGAGTATCTCGCTTGTTGATCGCGCCACCATAAAACCAAAGAAAGTGCGTTGCTTAATACGCTGCATCATCTCGTAGTTACGCGCCCCTCTCACATCTAGAAACGTCGCGTTTTGCACCAGTTCAATAACTTGCGGGGCCAGCTTTTCCAAATGTACACCACCAATCTTGGGTCCCCTATCGGAGACCAATATCCGGCCCGCAACCGCCTGAAGATTGCCCTTCCCTAAGTCGCGCATAACGGACTCTTTAAGGTCCGGTATGTCTCTTGCGGTTGCATCGTTTCCACACCGAATAGATCGCGGGACCAGTGTAACTGTTAAACCTGGATATGCGGTTAATAACTCAAGGTAGAACCGGAGCAGCAAAATTGTTTCAATGTAGTCGTCTGTAAAGCAGACAATATGAGCTGCGCCCTTTTGCCGAGCAGATGCTAGAAAAGTGAAATATGACTCTATGTCATCAACCTCGCGTGGCAGTTTGCGCTTTTCATCCATCTGCCGCACCACGTCTTTCGCGGCTTTCCGCATATCTACCCCTTTTCCGTCAAGGACATCTTGTGGAATCAGGATGCCACTTTCTTTCAACACTTCCGAAGTTGCCGCGTGATTGGGCTTGGTGTCGAGTCCAAGAATGCCGCCGATCACAGAGTATTCCAACCAATGTTTAAGGGTCGGGCTCTGCTGGTCGATTGCTCTTATAATCTCGAAAGCGAAGAGTCTCGCATTTGTTGTCAACTGAGGATTCTCATTGACCTCACGGTCAGGGTCATTCACAACGAATGTCAACAATATCCGGCGAAATATGTCAGAATATTCTTGAAAATACACTTCATCTTGCAGCGGCCTGTAATCCTTCGGCGCAAATCTTAAAGTCCGCAGTATATCGTCGATCACACGCTCTTTATCAGACTCGGCCAGTTGCCCACCTATAAAAGCATCGGCCTTCAAGATCCCCCATTCAAAATCCACGAAATCCCGCACTATTTGATCAAGGTGAACCTCCTTAAGCAAGTAGTGCTTCGATTTGTCAATTTGTCCCAAAGTAAACGTACCCGCGCGATAGCTCGGGTCCGTGATCGCGCTACCCACACGGCCTAGGCGGAAATCGGGATTTTGATTACCTAGAATCGCGTCACGAACAAGCATCCACCGCTCACATCTATTCGGACAGTGACATCGGTCGAGGCATGAACCTAGAATGTGTGAGGCACCGCGGTTTACCCAGTCATGGTTCCAACGACGTTGCAAAAACAAACCAGCAACGTGGGCCGAACTCAGCAGAGCCTCCACCGACTTGAGCAACACTGCGAATTCGCTACTACCCGCTTCGTAACGCAAACAGGGAGTGTCATCGACATCAACGCCGAACATGTACAAACTAACGTAACAGTATTTCCTGTCGATAAATATGACTCTGAACCGAGGCATGTATTCGGATAGGTAAACGGATAGGTATTCGCTCTTGTTTTGGTTAACTTGCGACTGGAAGAAGTAGATTGTTTCTCTGATTTGCTGCCGGGGAGACACAGGGCCTTTTGTTTCGTACTTGTGGAAACGTTCATGCGCTTCGGCATAAGCGCTTTCGGGATGGAGCAAAACAAGTTGGACTTTGACATGACGACCGAAAAGGTCGTATAGAGCCGCTGTCATGAGATGGCCTTCATCGGGCCTTGTGAATCTATCCAATGTGTGCCCGCTGATGACCAGTGACTCCTTCGCTTCCTTCATTAATTCGTGGAGTGGTTTTAGTTTGGTTCCGACCGGGGTGAGTGCAGGTTGCGTTATTCGGACCACAGGTTCATCGAAAACTCCAGGTTCGGATGTTGTCGTGGGAATAGTATCCAACCGAGGCTTCAGAACAAGATATGCAATTGGAGCTACGGCCGCTAAAATAGCTAGAGGAACAACTACAGTAATTTCGGATGTCCTGGAAATGATAACCACTATAATAACAACCAGGAGACACTCGACCACAAGAACAAAGCGGAGGAACGGGTGCTGTACTAGTTTTACCAACCGTTCGATACCTTTTGCAGTGTTGTCGGGCGATGGCAAATGTGACTCCTGATCGAGACCGGGTGAATCCCTGCCCGGCTGCTTCGCGTTTTGAGCGAGACTGGGTGGGTTCTTCCTCTTATTGGGTGCCATAGCGCTTCGATCTAGTTGGCAACGGCACGCGTGCAGTGCATTTGTCGCGGTTGGTGTACGAAGGCCCGCGCCAATTCGAACTTGCGCTGATAGATCGCGTGGCCGGCTTTGGTGGCCAGTTTTTTCGTCCAGACGGCATTCACATCCGTGCTGGCGCGGGTGTGGCCGGTGTGGAAGATCGCCATGAACTGTTCGAGTTCCGGGTAGTCCTTCTCCGGGATGAGTTCATTGCGGAGGGAGCAGCCGTAACCGGACTCGGCGCGGCCCGGAAGGCCCCACGGGAACCAGACGTAATCCGTCACGCCGCCAAAGACCACGTTGGATTGCTCCTGGGTGCCGGTGATGCTGACGCCGAGATCCTGCTCCATGCGCGAGGCCAGTGCGACCAGTTGGGTCGGTCCAAAGGGGCGACCGGCCAGTTCATTGGCCAGCAGGCACACGGCGGTCGTGGCCGTCGCCGAACCGCCCAAGCCGGAGGAGGCCAGTCCCGGATGCGTATTCCGCAAGGCAAACTTCACGCCGGAGAGGCCAAAGAGGTCCATGATCTTCAGCAGCCAGTTCTGCTTGGTCGCGGGAATCAGCCCCGGCTGGCCTGAAACCTCCCATTTGAAATCGTAGGAGCTTGCGGCGATCAAGCCTGGCTTGAAAGGCCTCGCTTCGACTCGTGTTCCCACGTTGATGGTGATGCCGACGGTCCTCGGCAGTTGCCGGGTCCACGCCGCCACCGGGTCGGTTTCGGGGTTCTTCGGAATCTTGGGGAGCGACCAGAAGGTCTGCTGGAACTCGCGCAGGTCGAGGCTGGAGCCGGGGCCGTCAATGCGGTTATAGGCCGTCACCGCCGGGAGTTTGACGGCCTTCTGCGCTTCCTTGAGGGATTTGTGGAGGGATTCATTCATACGAGAAACAGTCTTGTTTAGCCATTGAAGGGACGGTCCACCGGCAGGTTGGACGCGGCGTACCGGCCTCTCCCAACATGCGATGCTTCTGCTTGGCGGCACTCTGAATGCCTTGGAGGTGCTTGATCAGTTCGCGCTCGGCTCCGGCGGCATTGAGGGCGGCGGCGCGGCGCTGGTCGATGTCTTGGCTGGTTTCGGTGGTCTTGCTCCGCGCCTCGCCGAGGAATTGGTCCAAGCCGTCCAGGTAGGCCGCGTCTATGTCACGGGTGGCTAGGCGGGTCTGGTGCGGCTCTTTGAGGGCATCGCGCAAGATTTCCTCGCCGGCAGCCAAGTCGGCGAGCTGGGCCTGGTCGAAGTAGCCGCGCGATTGGCGGTGCGGTACCGGCTCGGGCGCTGGTGGCGGAACGGGCGTGGGCGGATTCGGGTCAACCATAATTCAAATGCTTTGATTTGATTGCCGCCGACAACCGCAGACGCCGGAATGGCGGCAACGGTGAGAGGCTATTCAAAGGCCCGCCCGGTCGGCAACAAAAATCTTAGAGCGTGTACGGAAACTCATTTGGCTCGCTTGCTGGTCAGGCGGCGTAGCATGAGTGTGGTCATAGCAATGTACAGCATGGCCTCGGCATGCTCCGGTTTGGCTTCGTAATCTCGCACCAGTCGGCGCTGTTTCATAAACCAGCCAAAGGTCCGCT
>CAINDV010001290.1 GCA_903847485.1 uncultured Verrucomicrobiota bacterium | reverse complement strand
CTGCTGCATTTCTCCGGCTGCCGGGGCTTGATCAAGGTCGAAGATTGCGAAATGGCCGGCACTAACGACGATCCAATCAATGTGCATGGCACGCATCTGCGCGTGGTGGGCAGCCCGAGTCCCGATCAGCTTCTGCTCCGCTTTATGCACCCGCAAAGCTACGGTTTCGAGGCCTTCACGCCCGGTGATGAGGTCGAGTTGGTCAGTAATACAAGCCTCCGTTCTTACCATACCAACCGCGTTAAAACCGTCGAAGCCAAGGGTGATAAGGAAGTGTTGCTGACGCTGGTGCAACCCGTGCCGGCAAAGATTGGCGATAACGATGTCGTCGAGAATGTCACCTGGACACCGTCGGTCGAGGTTCGCCGCTGCAAGGTCAGCCTCGATTCCTGCCGCGGGTTCCTGCTGACGACCCGCCGCCGCGTGGTCATCGAGGGCAATACGTTCCTCCACACCGGCATGTCGGCCATCTTGATTGCCGATGATGCCAACTCCTGGTTCGAGTCCGGCCCCGTGCGCGACGTGACCATCCGGGGCAACCGTTTTCTGCGGTGCGCCGGGCCGGTCATCGCGATCGCCCCGGAGAATCACATCGCCCGACCAGAAGATCCGGTTCATCAGAACATCCGGATTCTGGACAACTACTTCGAGTTGACCGGGCGCAGCGCCGTGGCGGCCCGCAGCGTCGAGGGCCTCGTCATTCAGGGCAACCGCTTCTCCGCCAGCCAACTGCCCGTCCAAACCAACGCCTGCAGGAAGGTGACGATCTCTGGAAATGAGCTCGGGGTGTCGGAAACCCAGGCGAACGCGCAGCCGGAAACCACCAAGGAAGGCTTGTGACGGCAGATAATGACTTTATCCTTGGCGCATGCTGGAGTGGCACCAACAGACAGCCGCCCAAGAGAGGAAACACTTTCCAAATGAATACTAAAACCAAATCGCTACTGATACTTCTGTCATTGTGGGGGCTACCCCTGGCGGCAAACGCCGATTTCAAGCCTGCGGTGGCGCGGCTGGCGTTAAACCGCGACCGCGTGCAACCGGGCGGCACGGTTCAAGCCACTTACACCTTCCGCTCCAGCGGCCCGTCGCTGGTGGAACTGTCGGCCTTCGTCCACGTGGTTCGCCCTGACGGGCGCCACATTGGCGCGGATTTCTCGCCGACTTTGCCGACTACCGAATGGCCGGCGAATGGATTTGTGCGCGAAGGGCCATTCCCCATCGTTCTGCCGGCCGACGCGACACCGGGAAAATACCAGGTCTGGGTGGGGTTGTTTTCATCCAGCGAGCGAATCGAACTCGATAACGCCGATCGTCAGCGCGGGTCGCGCGAGTATCACGTTGGCGAGTTTGAAGTCGTGGCAGCCGGGACCAACGCGGAGGCGAAACCCGCCGTGTTCGACTGGTTGCCGGTGGATGAGACCAAGGTGGCCAAGGCTCCGCCCACTGTGGCAGCCCAACCCGGGGCTAAGCTGTTGGAACGCCTAACGGTGTCGGTTGATCGAAAGTTTCTTAATCCCGTGCGCGAACCAAAAGCCACAGGTAAACTGACCGTGACCGGGTTCTATTCCGACGGCTCCCAGCGCACCCTTCGTCCACCAGGGGTGGTGATCAAGGCGCGGACCAAAAGCGCCAGCGGAAATGTGGACGTCGTGGCGATTGAGGGGAACAAGGTGGTGCCCAAAGAGGGTGGCATTGCTACGGTTGAAGCCACAGTTGTGCAGGGGGGCAAGCGCCTCAAAGCCGCCACCGAGGTAGTGGTGGCGCCTTTCTATCGGGACCATCAGCAGGCCTTGGTGCTGAAACTCTTTCTGGGCATGGATGGGGAGCCGGTCGAACGACTCGCCAATGATCCCACCTTCCGGAAAGGGCACGAAGTGTTTTGCTCCTTCGAGGAGGCCCTCGAGGTCATCCGGAAGACCG
>CAINDV010001289.1 GCA_903847485.1 uncultured Verrucomicrobiota bacterium | reverse complement strand
GCCGATCACCGAATTGACTCAGCGGGAGCGGGAGATCCTCGCACTGCTCGCCAAGGGTTACTCCAACAAGGAAATCGCCTCCCGCCTGAACGCCAACCTCGAAACCGTCCGGGTCCACGTCCGGCACATCTACGAGAAGCTGCACGTCCACTCCCGTACGGAAGCCGCGGCCCGCTACCTCGGCAGCGGGGAGCGCGGTGCCCGCCAGGCGGTGGCCGGGCGGTGAGCTGCGGCCGGTCCCGCAGAAATAACCCGTTCGGGTTATTTGACTCGCCGGGCGGCTCTTCTAAATTGCCCCTCAAGTTCCACCGCGTTGCCATGTTGGTAGCGGGCGGGGCGAACGGTAAATAACAAATAAATAGATTATGAAAATACGCAATCTGCTCACGTTCAGCCTGCTGACCACCGCGCCAGCTTGGGCTGACTATAAGTCCACCGTCCTCACGGACAACCCCTCCGGCTACTGGCGCCTGAACGCCGCGCCCTGGATCAGTTACGCCACCAATCGCGGCTCGGCGGGCAGCACCGCCGACGGCGTGATCGGGAGCCTTGTCCGCGAGGGACTCCCCGGGGCCATCGCTGGCGATGCCAACCCCGCCATGCAGTTCATCGGGAACGGCAATTCCCGCATCGTCGTGCCCTACGACGCCAACCTAAACCCCTATGGTTCATATACCTTCGAGTGCTGGATGAATTCGGCCTGCCCCAAGGGCAACGCGCTGGCGGTGGTGGTCAACCGCAGCGGGGAAAGCGGTTACACGATCTACGTCAACGGCGATGGGACTTTCGGTTTCAACATCAGCAAGGGTGCCGGCGGCGGCTATTGGAGTTCCATCTCGATCACGAACACGGCTTTCGCTCCGCTGGTCGGCCAGTGGGTCCACATCGCGTGCGTCTATGACGCCTCGGCCAGCGCCAACGGCACGCAGTATATTTACACGAATGGCGTGCTGGGCGCCCAAATGGACCTGAACAACCCGCCCGTGCCCAACCCCAACGGGCCATTCATCCTTGGCGACCGCAACTTTGTTGGCCTGCTGGATGAAGTGGCAGTCTATCCCAGCGCGTTGGACGCCACCACCCTGCTGGCTCATTACCGGGCGGGCACCAACGGCGTTGGCAACTACCCGGCCACGGTGCAGGCCAGCAGTCCGGTGGCCTACTGGCGGCTGGACGAGACGGGAGGCTTTGCCACCCCGCCGACGCTGGCCAACAATCTCGGCACGCTCGGCACGCCGGCCAAAGGCACCTACGGTGGCGCCACTGCGCTGCAAGCCGCTGGCGCCCTGACGGGCAACGCGAACCCGGCAGCCAGTTTCTCCGGCGGCAATGTGGCTGTCCCGCGCAGCCCCGGGCTGAATCCGAGCGGAGCCTTTACGGCGGAGGCCTGGCTCAAGCCGGGCGTCGCCATGGTGGGTGCCGGCTTGACCGTCCCGCTGTCCTCCGGGCATTTGGCAAGCCCGCGCTCCGGCTGGCTGATTTACCAGTCTGCAACGGGTTGGAACTTCCGAACCTATAACGAAAACACCACGGTCACCGCCGTCAATATCGAAGGTGGCGGAGCGCCGGTGGTGAACGCCTGGCACCATGTCGTGGCGGTGTGGGACGGCACTGTAGGCCGCGTTTATGTGAATGGCGTGCTGGGCGCGACCAGCGCAGCGACGACGTTCGTCGCCAATCCCGATGGGCCGTTGACGATTGGAGACCGCTCTGATTTTGGTGGCTATGCCTGGACTGGTTCTGCGGATGAAGTCGCCCTCTACCCCAGTGCGTTGGACGCGAACACCATCAAAGCGCACTTCGATGCGGCCACCACGAACGCCGCCGGCTATGCGGCACAGATACTCGCCGCCTCGCCCCGCGGCTATTGGCGCCTGGACGACGTGACAGTTCCCAGCATGACCGCCACAAACCTTGGCTACATCGGCAGCCTCGGCAGCGGCACTTTCAATGGCAGCACTATGGTCGTAACGAGCGACACGCCCCTGTTGGGCGACAGCGACCCGGCCGCGTACTTCCCCGGCAGCAGCCGCATTGACATTCCGCTCAACGAGGCGTTGGTTCGGACGAACGCCTTCTCCTACGAAATTTGGTACAAGGAGAACCCCGGTGTCACCGGCATCAAGTCACCGATGTGGTGGCGGGATGAGCCTTCCGGCGGCGACACTCGCGGCTGGGTCCATTACTTGCAAGACCTCACGGGCGGGCGTGGACATAACTTCCAGTCCTCCAGCACGAAGACGACTTGGGACGGTATGTGGTGCGTGCCGGCCTTCTTCGCCCAAGACGAATGGCAACACTTAGTCTGCACTTTTGACGGGCTGATTAAACAGATCTTCCTGGATGGCGTGTTGGTTCAGTCCAGCACCAACGACCCGCGCTTCATCAAGCTCGTCCAGCGAGCCGCTTGCAGCATCAGCAGCGGCAGCTATCCGTTCAGCGGGTTTCTGGATGAAGCCGCCTATTACACGAATGCCCTCTCCGCCGCCCGGATTCAGGCACATTGGACGGCCGCGCGCGGAACCAATCCACCGGCCGTGGTGGCCACCTTCGAGTCACAGCCGGCGGGCCTGACCGCTTTTGAAGGCAGCGCTGTCAGCGTGAAGGCCGTCGTGCTGGGCACGCCACCGTTCAACTACCAATGGTACCTCGGCGCCACGCCGGTGCCGGGCCAGACGACTGCGACGCTCACTCTTTTGCCAGCGATGCAGGCGCAGACGGGCGACTACACGCTCTGGGTAACCAACAGTGGAGGCGTAGCCAGCAGCGACCCCGCCCACGTCGAGATCGTGGCGGCACCGCCTTCGATCGTCATGGAACCGCAGGCGGCCACCCGGTTGCAGGGCGCTAGTGCTACTTTCACAGTTCAAGCCAGCGGCTCCGAGCCGCTGCATTACCAGTGGAAGAGTAATTCCGTGCCCATCGCCGGGGCGACCTCCGCGGGGCTAACGCTGGCGAACATTCAGCCGTCCTTCGGCGCAAGCTACAGCGTCAGCATCACTAACACCGCCGGTGCTACCAACAGTCAGGCGGCCAGCTTGACCGTGTTGGCGGTGGCTCCGGGGAGTTATGCCGCCAGCGTCGTGACCGCTCAACCGATGGCCTTCTGGCGGCTAGACGAGACCAACGGCGAGACCGCCTATGACCTCGTCGGTGGCCATGACGGAACCTACGATCCCGGCATCGTCCTCGACCAACCGGGCGCGATCTTGGGCGATTCAGATCCCTCCGTGAACTTCCCGAGTTGGGCCGGCGTCCAGATCCCCTGGAGCGCGGCGCTCAATCCCGCCGGGGCCTTCACGGTTGAATGCTGGGCCAAGACCGACGAGTTAGGCGCGGGTTCGACGCGCACGATCTTCTCCTCGCGCAACCGTGAAATATCGTCGCAATGGCATTTCGGCTACTACCTCTGCGCCAATTCGACTGACCAGTGGCAGTTCAACACGGGGCAGAAGACTTCAGGTGTCAACGGCCTGGCCAGCGGCACCGCAGACACCAACTGGCACCATGTCGTGGCAGTGTATGATAACAGCACGGAGACTAAGTATCTGTATGTGGATGGTCAGTTAGCCGCCAGCACCACGGTGCCCGCCAACACCTTCGGACCAAACGTGGGAGCCGGCCCCGGCAATGACGACCCGCCGCCCACAAACGAAGGTATCGGAACGACCGTTGCCGAGGATCGTTACTCTGGACAAGGAGTTTACTTCTACGGCAACCTGGACGAAGTGGCGGTCTATAACTACGCGCTAACAGCGGCCCAAGTGGCGCAGCACTATGGCGTCGGTGGTCCGCCCGTACTCTCCATCACGCCCAGCGGGAATAAGGTAGTTGTGAGCTGGACCAAGGGACTACTCCTCCAGTCTAGTGAACTAAACGGCCCGTGGACCACTAACAGCGCGGCGATCTCGCCGTTGTTGTACACGCCCACCGGGACGCGCCAGTTCTTCCGCGCGATAGTGCCTTAAGCTGATCAGCCGCCAAGGGGCCGCCGGGCTTCGTGTGGTTGGTTAGTAAGTTGAGAGGTAAGACAGCGGCGGCCGGGAGCGGTTCTCCCGGCCGCCTAGTTTCAGCCAGTGCATCACCGCAAGAAGATGAATGAACAGTGGTTGCATATGGTGCGGAATCTGGAGCTACGAATGACAAGGCAGGAATACGAGTCATGAAAATCGGTGCCGCCAGATTGGCGACTGAAGCCCGCAGCCGGTCAGGGTTCACTTTGATCGAGTTACTGGTGGTGGTCGCTATCATCGCGATCCTCGCCGGGCTGCTGCTGCCCGCTTTATCACGCGCCAAGCTCAAGGCCCTGCAGGTCAACTGCACCGCCAACGAGAAGCAGATTGGCTTGGCCTGCGTGATGTATATGGACGACAACAAGAAATTCTTCGAACTGGTGGACGCCTCGGGCCTCTGGATGAAGGATCTCATCGCCTACCAGGCGCAGGTTCACAAGGTTCGCCTGTGCCCGGTGGCGCCGGTGCAGCCCAGATGGGACGGTTACGGCGCGGCGGATCGGGCTTGGGCCTATGGCCCACCCGAGGTTCCGAACAGTTTCCAGGGTGGTTACGGGCTTAATGGTTGGATGTATTCCAACTGGGGGGCCCAGGCTTATGCCACCCAGGGCGACGTGCGCAACGGCGCCAAGACTCCCGTGTTCGCCGATGCCATGTGGGTGGACACTTGGCCGCAGGCGACCGACATCCCGGCACGTAATCTCTACGATCAACCGTCTCCGGCGGCGGCCGGCATCAACCGGTTCACGGTGGGACGCCACGGCAGCCTCGCGCCGAAGCAGGCACCCCGGTACGTGCCGATCGGCGCGCCCCTCCCAGGGGCCATCAACATCGCTTTCTACGATGGCCATGTGGAACTTGTCAAACTAGAGCGGCTCTGGGACTTTTACTGGCATCAGGGCTATGTGCCGCCAGCCACGCGGCCAAGATGACCAGGGGCACCGCGCTGCTGACACTCTCGCCTGCGCCGTGTCTGAGTTCACCCTGGAACTCACGGTTCAGTGAGTTCGCTCCGTCCGTCGTTTCCCTGGTTTGGGTTTGTTCTATCGGTGTCCATCTGTGTCCATCTGTGGTTTCTATTGAATAGCTACGATTTATCTTGCTCTGCGCCGGTGGTTGTGGCAAACTCCTGGCTGTCGGTGCAGCCTTAGAAGCTGAAAAGCCAATGAATCCAAAGCGATCCGCCTGTTCGCCGAGCACCGGAATGGCCGCGCCCTACCGGGTAGCTCCACGGCCGTTGGCCGATTCCTCCGCCGTCGGCCTCGCCGCAGCGAAAGGAAAGTCCTCCTGACCTCACTTAGTCTTTGTTCTCTCCGTTAACCATCAAACCATCAAATACATCATGAAACAAATCGTATCGAGTTATTCGTCCCGGGCGTCCGCGACCGGGTCACGGTCTGGCGTGTGGCCGGTTCTTACCGGCGCCGTGTTGGGACTGGCGGTCGCCTCCACGCAGGCGGCCGTCAAGACATGGGACGGCAGTTTCAGTGGCAATTGGAGCACCGCCGCGAACTGGGCCGGGGGAGTGGCCCCCGTCAATGGGGACGATCTGGTCTTCCAGGGCGGCGCGGCCAATCTGCTCAACACGAACAACTACCCCAGCCTGCGCGTGAAGTCCGTCACCTTCACGGGCAGTGGCTACACGCTGCACGGCAACGCTCTCGTCGTGACCAATGGCGTCAGCGGCCAGCAGGGGGCGCCCGGGGCCAACACCATCGAGTTTCCCGTCACGCTCGGCGCGGCGCAGACTTTTGACTGTGTCAACGCCGGGGCCAGCCTGACCTTCAATGGAGCGCTCACGCTCGGCGCTTTCACGGTCACCTTCGGGGGGACTGGAAACACGACCCAGCACGGCCTCATCGGCGGCACGGGCGGGCTGATCAAGAGTGGCGCGGGCCGGCTGCTGCTGGCCGGTTCGGTGAACAACACCTACTCCGGCCTGACGACCGTCACGGCTGGCATTCTCGAGTTGAACGACACCCTTTCGGCCACCGCCATGGTGCCGGGCGACCTCACCATCAGCGGCGGCAAAGTGCTGCTTACCGAAGGCAACCAGATCGCGGATACCGCGGAGGTCACGATTAGCGGTTCGGGCCTCCTTGACTTGAACAACTTCGACGAAACCATCGGCCCCAGCCTGACCCTCAACGACGGCGACGTGCAGACCGGCACCGGCCTCCTTTCGTTCTCCGGCAACCCCACGATCTCCGTCTCTGGAAATTCTTCCGTCTCCGGGAGACTGTCGGTGGGCAGCGGCTCCTGCACCATCCAAGGCAGCGGCTTACTCGACATGCGTGCCGAGGTCAGCGGGGCAGCGGGCATTGTCAAGAACGGCACGGTGGCACTCCGCCTCCACGGGGCCAACACCTTCACCGGAAGCTTGACGGCCAACACCAGTGGCTATGTCGAGGTCTTAGACTCCCGCGCCCTCGGTGCCACCAACGGGGGCACGATCATCAACGATTCCGTTTTTCTCGCGCTGACTGACGACCTCAGCATCACCAACGAAGCGCTGACCATGAACAGCAGCCATCTACAGGCGATCTATGTGGGCAGCTCTTCCACAAACGTCTGGACCGGCACTTTCATACTCAATGCGGACACGATGGTTTACGTCGCCTCCAACTGCGCCCTCGAACTTGTCGGCCCCATCACCGGCCTTGGCGGCATGACCAAGTGGGGCCCCGGACGGCTGCGTTATTCGGGTTCCACGGCCAACACCTACTCCGGCCCTACGGTCGTGGAGGACGGGCTGCTGGAGTTGAAGAAGTCCAGCGGCAACGCTATTCCACAGGATCTCAGCATCGGCGGCGGATCGGGGATCTCCGGCGTCGTGCAGCACTTGGCCCACAACCAGATCGCCAACACCGCCGACATTACCTTCCAGACCAATGCCATACTCAATCTCAACAGTTTCAACGACACGGTCGCCAGCCTCACGTTCAACGGCGGGCGCATTGACACCGGCGCGGGCATTCTCTACCTGAACTCTGGAGCCGGCATCACGGTCAACCCCACCAATGTGTCCGCCGTCATCAACGGAACTCTCAGTCTCTCTTTGGGCATCCATACTTTCGCAATCGGCGCTGGCATAGCCAGTCCGGATCTCGACCTCAACGCGGATATTATCGGCCTTGGCAGCATGACGCTAACCGGCGATGGCGGCGTGCATCTCCATGGTGACAACACCTACTCCGGCGACACCACCCTTAACGGCGTCGTGGCGTGGGCCTATAGCGACACCGCCTTGGGCAGCACGGCGGGTGCGACGATTATCAACAGCAATAGCAGTTTTCTGCGGCTCGTGAGCGCCAATATCGGCAACGAAACTCTCACCATCAACCGGTCACCCGGCGGGGGTTGGTACACCCTCTACGCAGAAGGTAGCTGCTCCTGGGGCGGGCCGATCATCCTGAACAACGACGCCCAGTTCTTCGCCTACAACACCTTCATTCTGAGCAACCCCATCAGCGGGGCGGGCAGCCTCGATTTGCATGGAGATACCTACGAGTTCGCTGGCGCCAGTGCCAACACCTACGCCGGCACGACGGAGGTCCACTGCAAACTTCTGCGCCTGAACAAAACGGGGGCCTTAAGTTCCATCGCCGTCCCAGCCAACCTGATCATTGGCTACGGCACCGCCGTCTCCAACGTGGTGCGGTTGCTCGACAACGACCAGATCATCAACACCGCCACCGTCACCTTGAACACCAACGGCGTGCTGGACCTCGGCTCTTTCGGCGACGTAATCCGCGATCTGGTCTGCACCTGGGGCCGGGTGGACGGGCCTGCTGGACTCCTGAGTATAGACTCCAGCATCACCGTGAACGGCGCGGTTAATGGGACGGACATCCGCAGCAAAGTCAATCTCCGGGGGGCCACTATTACCATGGACGTCAACACCATCGGACCCGTTCCCAACCTGGCGTTCTGGAACGAAGTCAGAGGCGTGGGGAACCTGGTCAAGACCGGCAATGGCCTGTTGTCTCTCCATGCCTCCAACTCCTTCACGGGCACCTTGACCATCAACAGCGGTACGGTCCAATCCGAGCACGATTACGCGCTGGGAGCGGTGAGCGGAGGAACGGTGGTCAACAGCGGCGGAACCCTCTACTTTGGCTACGGTGCCAACACCGTTGTGGAACCTATCACTCTGAACGGAACGGGCGATGGCGGGAATGGGGCGATGGTTCTCCTCGGAGACATCACCCTTAAGACCAATGTGGTTCTGGCCAGTGACGCCCTCATCAAGTGCCTGCCGGACTCCAGCTACCACGGCATCATCGAAGGCGTGATCAGCGGCAATGGCGGCTTCACCAAGATTGGCCTGGGCACGCTTCGCCTAACCGGGGCTATTGGCAACAGCTACCTCGGTGACACGTTCCTGAACGAAGGGCTGACGGAACTGGCCAAGACCTCCGGAACCGGAGCCGCCGTTCGCTATGGTCGCTTGACCATCGGCGACGGCACCGGCGGTGCCGATGCCGACGTGGCGCGCTACCTGGCGGACGGTCAGCTTTGGTCCTCGGTGCCCGTCACCATCACGAGTTCCGGGCTGCTGGATGTGAATGGCCACGTTGATACCGTGGGAGCGCTGACCTTCACGGGGGGACGGGCCACCACGGGCACTGGCGGCAAGCTGAGTTTGTACGGGAATGTGGTCGCCACCAATGGCTCCGGTACCATCCAGGGTAACTTGGAGTTGCCGGCGACACGGACGTTCGACGCTGCTTCCACGCGTGCGCTCTATCTGGAGGCAAACGTATCCGGCGCGGGGGGCCTGACCAAGACCAGCCGGGGACTCATGTACCTGTCAGGCTCCAACAGTTACAGCGGCCTTACCCTGATCAATGACGGGGCCGTCTATGCGGAACACAACTTCGCCTTTGGCACCACCAACAGCGGCACCACCGTGAGCAGCGGCGCTTCACTCTACCTGCGCAACGGCGTAAGTATCGGCCTCGAACCGCTCACTGTCGTCGGCGATGGCGTGAGTGGCTTTGCGGCTGGCGCGTTCGTCTCGCGTGACGGCTCGAACGCCTGGGCTGGCCCGATCACGCTGGCGGGCGACACGCGAATCTCGGTGGGCAGCGGAAGCGTCACGACCGATTATCTGAACCTCAGCGGAGCCATCGGCGGCACCGGCAATCTGACCAAGGACTTCCTGGGCACGCTCCTTTTCAGCGGCAGCACCTCGAACACCTATGCGGGCAGTACCCTTGTCAACGCCGGCACGCTGGTTCTCAGCAAGACCGTGACCAGCAAGGCTGTGCCAGGCGCACTGATCATCGGCGACGGCCTCGGAGGCGCGGATGCCGACAAAGTTCAGGTGCTTGACGAGGCCCAGATTGGGAACTCTGCTGCCGTGACCATTAACAGCAGCGGCCTGCTCCAAATTAACCTCACGTTTGAGGAAATCATTGGGTCCCTCGCCGGATCGGGGCACCTCGACCTGTCGATGGTCGGAAGTCGGATCGACACCGGCGGCAATGGCGACAGCACGCTCTTCAGCGGCGGAATCACCGGGGTTGGCAGACTTCTCAAGGAGGGCAACGGCACCATGACGTTGAGCGGCAACAACACCTATACCGGCTACACTCACGTTGACGGGGGCATCCTGCTGGTCAATGGCTCCCAGCCTTCCAGCCCCGTCACGGTTTACAGTCTGGCCACCTTGGGCGGCCTTGGTACCGTAGGAACCATCACCAGTGACGGCACCGTGTCTCCCGGCACCAGTCCCGGCACGCTGACCAGCAGCAACGTGGTCTTGTCCGCTACGAGCATCTTCGCCGTGGAACTGACCGGCACTGGCTCCGACCAGTTGAACGTGCGCGGCGCGAACAACCTCGGCGGTGCCACGCTCCAACTCACCACCAGCGGTCTCTCGCCGACGGAAGGTCAGACCTTCACGATCCTCAATAACGACAGCGCTGATCCTATCGTGGGCATCTTCGCTGGCTTGCCGGAAGGCGGGATTGTCTCCGCCGGAGCGTATCAGTTCGCCATTAGCTACACGGGCGGCACCGGCAATGATGTCACGCTCACTTCCACTAACACCGCCATCCAGGTGGCCAGCGTTACTATCAGCGCCGGCAACGGCAATGGCGTCGTGGATGCCAACGAGTGTAACTTCCTGAACGTGGTGGTGACCAACACCTCGGCCTACACCCTCTCCGGTATGACCGCCCAGCTCACGCCCGTCTCTCCAGGAGTGGCCGTCACCTACCCGGTTTCCGCTTATCCGGACATCGTCCCAGCCCGTCAGGGCACCAACGGGGAAACCTTCCAGTTCACCACCTGGCCGGGCTTCGCCGCCTCCTGCGGCAGCAACGTGCAGTTACAACTAACAGTTCAATCCGCCTCGCACGGAACCTTCACCCTGCCGGTCACACTACCCAGCGGTTCGCCGGGCACTCCCCTCCAGTATTCCAACGTCAATCCTTATGGCATCCCGGATGGCGGCAGTGTCACGTCCACCATCCCGGTAGCGGGCTTTAGTGGGCCGCTCGCCAAGGTGACGGTTTCGTTGTTCGCCACTCACGGCTTGGACGCCGATCTCGACATGTATCTGATCGGACCCGATGGCACGATGGTCGAACTCTCCACGGACAACGGTGGCACCGGCAACAGTTACGGCACCGCCTGCACGCCCAGCACGTCACGAACAACGTTTGACGACAGCGCCCTGAACTCGATCACGGCTGGCACGGCCCCCTTCACCGGCACCTACCGTCCCGAAGGCTCGCTCTCTGCTTTCCGGGGCAAAGCCGGCGCTGCGGTGAACGGCACCTGGAAACTGGTGCTTACGGATGACACCTCCAACGGCCAGTTCGGTGCGCTGAATTGCTGGTATCTTGACCTTTACAACGCCACCTGCACTGACGGTGGCGGCGTGTGCGAGAGTTGTCCGGAGCGGGTGATCTTAGGGGCCATCACCACCGGCAGCCAGGCTCAGGATGGGCGTCTGGCCCAAGCCGGAACTCCCAGTGCCTGCGGAAGCAGCAAGAGCTATCCCGGCAAGTCCGGAACCGGCACGCCTAGCTACTACGACGCCTACACTTTCCTCAATGGCGAATCCAACGCCTGCATCACGGTGTCGCTTAGCTCCGCCGCCAGTCTCTTCAGCGGAACCTACGTGAACACTTACGATCCGGCCAACCTGGCTCTGAACTACCTGGCGGACATGGCCAACAGTGTCAGCGGTGGCAGCACCAACAGCTACGCCTTCAACGTCGCGGCGTTCGCCACCTTCGTCGTCGTCGTCAACCAAGTGAACCCCACCGACTTGGGCAACTATGTCCTGAGCGTCACCGGCGGCAGTTGCCGTCCGCTGCTCAAGATTACCCCGGCCGACGCCAACCGTGTCGCCGTCGGTTGGTCCACGGCCGCGATTGGTTATCAGTTGATGCAGACTAACACCTTGGGCGGCCCGCCGTCGCAGCCGTGGACGCCGGTAGTTGCAAACCCCATCGTCACGGACAGCAAACTTACCGTGACTAACCACACGATCTTACTCGGCCCACAGCGCTTCTACGAACTGCGCAAACCGTAGCTGCCAGAGTCGGCTTCCGGCGGGAGCCAGCGGGACTGGCGCAACGGCGTTGCCGTATCAAAGCGTGCCGCTGCCCTGGCCAATGGCGAGGCGGCGGCAGAGCGCCGGATTCTACGTCCGGGATAGGCCGGTGGGCGACGCCCGGACGAGCCACCGCCATGAGATAACGGAGGTTAGATGGATTGTTGAGGTGGGGCATGGCGGCCTCGCGGGTTGCCAGTAATGGGCGCGGGTCGCGTCGGTGGCAGGACGAAAAGGCAAGCGGCCCGCGCGGCTGACACTCTTGCCTGCGCCGTATCTGAGTGTCGAACGCGGGTCGGGGACACGGCAGATTGCTTGACTGCGCTCCACGGTGCCGGAACGCTCGTTTTCATGAAGTCACTAACTCATCGGTTCGCGCTCATACTCTGCCTGGTCGCCGCCTCGTTCGCGGCGCAGGCGGACGTTATATCTCTAAGAGCGTGTTTGAAAAGTCGCCCAGCGGTCGGGCGAGGCTCCTGCCG